>CANQQS010000014.1 GCA_947626045.1 uncultured Clostridia bacterium
GTGTGAGGTTCAAGCATTTTGTCCGCTTCGTCAAGCACCAAAATCCCCGGCGAGGCAAGGTCTTTTATTAGATTTGTAATTTTGAAATCGCCTTTGAAACCCGCGGGCGTTATCGCGGTCGCGTCAACAATTTTAATGAGGTCTTCATGCGTAAATCGCCGCAAAGCGCGGAAAAGCTCTGTTTTGCCTGAGCCTGTCGGTCCGGCTATCAGCATTGTACCGGGTAAGCCCTCACCGGTTTTATAGAATAGGGTAGCGACTGCTTTCACCGCTTCATCGTTGCCGATAATGCCTTCTTCGCGTAAGCCGTCTTCGTAAAATTTGGGCGTAAGCGGGTTGTCGAATAACGTGTCGTCGTATTGCGTAAAGTCCATTGTGTAGTTCTCCCCTTTCTGTATGTCGTTGTTAAAGCGCAAAAAAAAGCACCATACGGTTAATCGTTCGGCGGTAACAATCTAAAAAAGATAAAAGCTTTTCGTATTGCCATAGCTTTATCGGTGCGTAACTTTGGCGGTGCGTATTTACCTGAGGCTTTTTGACCTTTATACACATTCTTTGATAGTCCACATAACTCTTTTGTATGTGCAATATCACTCCCGCTGACGTGTAGATTGTAATTTTTCTTTACCCAATTCTTTATTTGCTCGTATGTTGCTCGTTTGCTCTGACGGCGCGTTTCGTCTTCGTAATTGTCAATGTTGTCGATTATAATACCAAAAACATTATGATAAACGCCAATACTTACGTCCCTCATCATGTTCGTGTACCTCGTGCCGTTGCCCACCAAACCGTGAAGCGGCGAACACTGACGCTTTCGCAGAGAGAACGGCTTTACTGCTGTTCTTTTTTTTGCTATTTTGACCCTTTACAATTACGCCGAAAGGTGCTATAATATATCCGTCACATATTTCTTTAATATTTCCAATAATAGTGCTTACGCTACAAAAAGGCGTAGGTTGCTTTGACAGTTTTTTTTTACCACTATTGTTGGTTTTATTGAGGAGAAATGTGTGACAACATTTAATGTCAAAGGCTGCGTTTTTTTAATGCGTGGCTTTGCATTAAGTGAGGTCACGCATTTTTTTGGTGCAACAAATCCTCAAAAAAACACAAAACGAAAGGAAGATTTACACAATGAAGAAAAAGATTTTAAGCATTATGCTTACACTAAGCATGCTCGCAATGTTCATGCCGTGCATTGCAAGCGCAGAAACCTACGGCGATTTTGAGTATGAACGCAACGGCTCAGGTATCACAATCACCAAGTACACTGGTAACGGCGGTGACATTGAAATTCCCGCTGAAATTGACGGCTCACCTGTTACGAAAATTGGCGTACACGCATTTTATCATGCACGAGTAAAAAATGTAACAATTCCTAATAGTGTAACAACTATTGAACACGACGCATTTTCATGTTGTGATGATTTAATAAGTGTTACAATACCCAATGGTGTAACAACCATTGGAAAACAAGCCTTTTTGGGTTGTGAAGCATTAACAAACATCACAATACCCGGCAGCGTAATAAACATAGATGGTTATACGTTCGCAGGCTGTTACTCATTAGAGAGCGCAACAATACTTGACGGTGTTACAAACATTAGTGAATGTATGTTCAACGGCTGCAGAAACTTAAAAAGCGTAACGATAGCCGGCAGCGTAACAAGTATCGGCACTTTTGCGTTTAACACCTGTGTGTCGTTAGAAAATGTAACAATATCAAACGGCGTAAAAACCATTGGTAACGGTGCATTTCGCACCTGTCCATCACTGACAAATATTACATTACCTGATAGTGTAACAAACATTGACAAAGAGGCATTTGCTTTTTGTGACTCATTAACAGACATCACAATTCCTGATAGTGTAACAAGCATTGGCGAAGGTGCATTTGGCGGCTGCAACTCACTGACGAGCATAACAATACCCAGTAGCGTAACAAGTATCGGTAAAAACGGATCTGTGGACACATTTCCGGATACTACGAATATAAACTATGAAGGAACTGAAGAACAATGGCGTCAGATTTATCCCAATGATAATACCGTTGTTCCTGATAATGACATGCCTACCGAACAGACCACACCCGCGCAGCCGACAGCGGCTCCCACGGAAGCGCCGGCACCTCAGCCGACAACCGCGCCGCATACCAATTCATTTACTGACGTTCCCGAAACACATTGGGCGTATGATAACATTATGCGCATAACCGAGCTTGGCGGTTTCAACGGCTACCCCGACGGCACGTTTAAGCCCGACAACCAAATTATGCACGAGGAGTTTTTGAAGGTTGTGATGTCGCTCGCGTACAAGGGCGATGTAAACGCCGCGCCTGTAAGCGCACTCTCCGACGGTTGGGCTGACTGGGCAAAGCCTATGCTTAACGCCGCGGTAGACGCGGGTATCGTTACGGCAGAAGACACTGACCTTCTCGCGACAGGCACGCCGATTACGCGCGCTGAAATGGCGAAAATCATCAGCCGCACGCTCGATTATCTCGGCAAGGTGAAAGCCGCTACCCCCGACACAAGCAAGATTACCGACTGGAATTACATAGCCGAGGTATACAAGCCGTATATCGCCGACGCGTACTCCAAAGGCATAATCACAGGTTACATCGACGGCTCATTCGGTCCGGCGAACCACCTCACCAGAGCGGAAGCGTCAGCCGTAATCGTAAGAATGATTGACGCGCAGTAAAACGCTATATAAAATCTCACGCCCCGTCCACATGCGCGGGGCGTGATTTTTATATCAAGAAAAAAATTCAAATTACCTATTGCAGTTTTACAAAAAACGTGGTAGAATATACGAGTACCGAATAACAGCTTAATAGTTTGAACGGTAGGCGATGATGACCGAGCCCGCGCGATTGAAACCTGCGAACCTTGTCAGATGGGGAACCAAGCAGCAATAAGCAGTGCGTTTGATGTGTTGCGGTAACCTCGGTCGGAGCCTTTTTGTAGACAACAGCGCGCCGTAACGGCGTTTTTTCATGTTAAAGATGCGGAAAGGGGAGAGGGATATGGAACATCAGGCGATTTACCGCAAATGGCGGCCTATGGTGTTTGAGGATATTGTTGGTCAGACGCATATCACAAGGACGCTTAAAAACCAGATAACCGGCGGCAAAATCGGTCACGCCTACCTTTTCTGCGGCACGCGCGGAACGGGTAAGACAACGTGCGCGAAGGTGTTTTCGCGTGCAGTAAACTGCCTTCATCCCGTTGACGGAAGTCCGTGCAACGAATGTGAGATATGTAAAGGCATACTTGACGGCAGTATTTTGGACGTTAAGGAAATAGACGCCGCCTCAAACACCGGCGTTGACAACATACGCGAGATACGCGACGATGTGAATTACGTTTCGACCGCGGCGAAGTACACCGTTTATATTATCGACGAGGTGCATATGCTAAGCCCCGGCGCGTTTAACGCTCTTTTGAAAACGCTCGAAGAACCGCCGGAGCACGTCATATTCATTCTCGCTACAACCGAGGCGCACAAGGTGCCGCAGACTATTCTCTCGCGCTGTCAGCGGTTCGATTTCAGACGTATAAAGCCGTCGGACATAATCCTGAGAATGAAAGAGATAGCGCACGGCGAGGGATTTGATATAACCGAGGACGCGTACAAAATGCTTGCCCGTCTCGCGGACGGCTCGATGCGCGACGGACTGAGTATTCTCGAAAGAGTTGTATCGGCTGAAGGCTCTTCCGTGACAGCTGAAAGCATAACGTCCGTGCTCGGCATTTCCGCAGCCGACAGCATATACAGCATAATTAAAGCCGTGGCTGACGGCGACACGGAGACAATTATATCCGTAATCGACGGCGTGCTTGCGGAGGGCAAGGACTTAAAGGTGTTCATGGACAGCCTTATACAGAATTTACGCGATATGATGCTGTGTAAGCTCAGCGATAAAAGCGGCGAGGTACTTGACTTAAACGCCGAAGATATGGTAAAATTGAAGGCGCTTGCGGATAAAATGTCGTTTGAAAAGATTTCACATGCCGTAACGGTGCTGTCGGACGCGGCGGCTGACGCGAAGTGGGTGAGGATGCCGAGGGTAATCTACGAGGTTGCGCTAATAAAAATATCGCGTCCCGAATTTGACTCGTCGCCCGAAGCGCTTATGGACAGGCTTACGTCGCTCGAAGCGAAGGTTGAGGGCGGAGCGGTAACGGACACAGCGCCGCTTGAAAGACGCATAAAAAAGCTTGAGGATAAAGTCAAAGAAGGTGTTACGGTTAAAATCGAGCAGAACGCGCCCGCCGATAAGCCGCAGCCTGCGGAAAAGAAAAAAGTGCCTGTAAGGCTTTACAATCCCATTCCCGAATATGAGCTTACAGCCGACCACCCGCTTGTGAAGGCGGCGCGCAACTGGGAAAACATATCGAGGATAATGATACGCTCGGCAGGGTATTTGACCGCCGCGCTTCGAAACAGAAATATCACGATTGACGCGGACGGAGTCATACTGATATTTAAAAACGGCGAGTTTGGAGCGTACACGATAGCGTCGAACTATAAGGATAAGCTGTCGCAGATTTTCAAGCGCGCGAGCGGCACCGATTACATCGTGAAAATCGCGTATGAAAACGAGCTTCCCGATGATTTGCCGGACGTGTGGAGCTTAAAACTGTCCGATAACGCGGACGCGCCGGAGGATAAGCCGGTTTCAAAAGACCCGATTGACAATCTTGTCCAAAACTTCGGAGAGATAATAGAGGACGCGGACGAGAGCGAGTTTGTGGGGTATTCCGCGAAGGACGACGATTTTTCTCAATCCTCGTTCAGCGAAGACGAAAACGACAGGGAAGAGTTTCTCGAAGAGGACGAATTACCGTCCGACGAGGAAGAATAAATAAAACAATAAAATCAGAAAGAGGTATAAATTTATGGGTAAGTACAAAGGATTTGCAGGCTCGGGCATGAACCAGAACAGAAATGTGTCCAATGTGGTCAAGCAGGCGCAGAAGATGCAGGAGGAAATGGAGAAGGTTCAGGCTGAGATAGAGGAAAAGACCGTTGAAGCCACCGCGGGCGGCGGCATGGTAACGGTAACAGCCAACGGCAAGAAGGAAATCCTCTCGCTCAAGATTAACCCCGAAGCGGTTGACCCCGACGACGTTGAGACGCTCGAGGATCTTGTAATGGTAGCGGTAAACGACGCTATAAAGAAGGCTGAAGACATGATGGCGGAGGGTATGAACGCTATTACGGGCGGAATCAGTATCCCCGGACTTTTCTGATACGATGCATGCGACGGCTATAGAAAATCTGATAGAAAAATTTGAGGGACTTCCCGGTATAGGCAGAAGAAGTGCGGAGAGAATTGCGTTCCACATTCTGGAGCGAATGAGCGCGGACGAGGCTAAAAGCATGGCTTCGTGCATAACCGAGGCTAAGGAAAAGATACAGTTCTGCCCGACGTGCCAGAACCTTACCGACACGTCCCCATGTAAAATATGCGCGTCACCGAAGCGTGATGCGTCGGTTATATGCGTTGTCGAAAGCCCCGAGGACGTTTCGGCGATTGAGTCAACGAACGAGTACAACGGTCTTTACCACGTGCTTCACGGCGCGCTGTCACCGATGGACGGCATAACGCCCGACGACATAAAAATAAATGAGCTGCTGTTAAGGCTCGCGGACGGTAAGGTCAAAGAGGTCATTATGGCTACGAACCCGACCGTCAACGGCACGGCAACGGCTGTGTATATATCGAAGCTGCTCGCGCCGTTCGACGTTAAGGTAACGCGTATCGCACATGGCATACCGGTCGGCAGTGACATCGAATACGCCGATAAGGTAACGCTCGTCAAGGCTCTCGAAGGCAGACAGATAATGTAAAGGGAAACTCACGGAAAAATCCGTGAGTTTTTTTATAAAAAGGTATTGACAAATTCAATCTACAGTTGTAAAATAAAAATAGATTTACATATGTAGATTGAATACAAAGGAGGTAATAATTATGACCGGCGGTAAGGATAAAAGCATCAGCGATGCGGAATTTGAGATTATCAGTGTGCTGTGGTCGGCTGACGAGCCTATGACGGCGCAGGACATTTCCGAAAGGGAGGAAATGAAAAAGTGGAAATACTCCACAATCGCCACGCTTTTGAAACGAATGTACGAAAAGGGCGCGGTGACGTATGAAAAGCGAGGCAGATTTTTTTACTATTCTCCGCTTATTGACGAGCAGGAGTACAAGACGGAGCAGACGAAGTCGCTTGTGAGCCGCCTGTATAACGGCTCGGTAAAAAATCTTGTTGCGGCACTGTTTGAGAATAAGCAGCTAAGCGGCGATGATGTTAAGGATATAAAGGATATGTTTGACCTATGGGAGGATTAAGCGAAATTTTTATTGGAGCGGTCATAACGTCATGTGTCGGCGGACTGTTTACTCTGCTGCTTATCGCGTTAAGACCGCTTACGAGCAGGCTGTTCGGGTATACGTGGCAGTATTACATATACCTTGCGGCGCTTGTGATTATGCTCGTGCCGATAAGCTTCGGTTCGTCGTACAGTCCTTATCCCGAGCCGATAGAAACGGAGGAAGCCGAGGCGCAGCCGGATGTGGTTGTAACACCGGAAACGGAGGAAAACGCGGACGTCGGCGTTACCGATATACAACCAACCGTCGCGCCGGAGACGGAAAACAGAGCGACGATTTACGCGGTAAATGTAGTCGGCGTGCTTAAATACATATGGCTTGCGGGTACGGCTGTGTTTTTGATAGGGGCTGCCGTAAGCTACGCGCGGTTCAAGCGTTTGATAGGCAAAAATTCAACCTCGGCGGAGTGCGCGTTGTTTGACGAGATAAAATTGCAAATAGGAATAAAGCGAAAAATCGTGCTAAAGCGTTCGACTCTGACTGACGCGCCGCTTATGGTCGGGATGATCCGACCAACGCTCATACTGCCCGAAGCGGATTTTACTGAAACTGAACTTCGTCACGTGTTCATGCACGAGCTGATGCACTGCAAACGGCTCGACCTGTGCTACAAATTATTCGCACTTATAGTGAACGCGCTGCACTGGTTCAACCCGCTCGCGTATCTGCTTGTGAGACGTATAAACGAGGACTGCGAAATATCCTGCGATACGGCTGTCACAAAACGTATGAGCGAGAGCGAGAAGAAGGCGTATATGCGGACAATAGTGAATTTGATGACCGAAAAAGGAGGAAAAAGTTATGTATAGGAATTTTTACACAACAAAAATGTATACGGGTAAAAAGGCTGTTGAGAAGCGGTTTAAGGGTATCGCTTCGGCAAAGCCCGTAAAGGGAGCCGCGGCGTTTGCGGGAGCGCTTACGGCGTTGGTTATGCTCAGCGCGGCAGTATTCGCAAGCGGCGCGGCAAGCGGCATAGTGAATGACAACAACGGTATTGAGGTAAGCTGCAACGGCGAGGCTGTGCAGCTTTGGAACAAGCCGTTTACGGACAATCACGAGGTATATCTGCCATTAAGAGAAACGCTTAACGCCTGCGGTGTGGGTAACGACAGCATAGTCTACGACAATGGCAAAATCAATATCGCGCTTCACTCCGACGAGCAGAACACCGATGTAAATGCCGAAATTACCGTCGGCGAGTACGGCATAAGATTCGATATTGACGACAGTCAATATCGCGACACATCGCACCCCGTTATAATGAAGGACGGCGTTACATACGCGCCGATGGGCGTATTCTCGCATATAAAGAACCTGCAGAAGAACGCTTTTGCCGGACTCGGTACCGGACCGGCGACGGACGAGTGGTTTAGGGACGATTTCAGAATTACCTCTGTAATTCGTTATCATCTTGCGGACGGACTTGAAGTAAAGCGTTATTACGAGGACGGAACATTTGACGTGCTTTTGAGCCGCCCGATTGACGTTGATGGCGAGAATAAGCTCGACCCGAAGTCGTATTACGAGGAAGGCGAGCGCGTAATTATAGGCACTGTTGCGGAGCAGAACGCGTCGCTCGACCTGTCGGAAACAAAGGTCAATGACCGGTATTTTCCGAGTGACCCGATAAAGCGCATTGTGCTTGACGACGATGGCAATGTTACATACATCGTGCTTGTGGAAAATCAGAAGTTTGAGCAGCTTAGGTTTAACGAAGAACCGACTGTAATGGCGAGTGACGGAAAATTCCCCGAAATATCGCATGACGGCAATTCCTCATACTTTGAGGTTGACGGTAAAAGATATTACACCGCGCTTATTATAAGCGAGAGTACGATTTTAACCGACAGCGAGCAGGACAGCGGAGTGACGTATTATGTCCATGACGAAAACGGCAATCCGATCGAAGCGCAAACCGTCAGCTATCATCTGGCAAACTATATGTACATCCCGTCGTACCTTTTTGTACAGCCGTACTGATACATTATGCAAACAAAAAATACCGCTCTCATTACGAGGGCGGTATTTTTTACAACGGCTGTTACTGCGCCAGCGGCTTCATTCCCGTAGGACTGTCCCAGATAAACGCGTTATATTCATTTCCCGATTTTGAATAGCTTTTTCTTTCTCCCGACGTAAAACTTTCATTAATGAAACTTGAATCAACAAGTTTTGAACCGTCATATTTTGCAAAGATAACTGCCGCTGTTTTTGAGGATGGTGCAAGATTTATCACATTTATATGGTCATTATATTTATATACCGCAAACGGAAAAGCGTTCAAATCCCAATAATCAAACGGAACACTGTAACATTTTGATTCTTTCTGAAAAGTATCATAGGCATATATGTCATTTGCATATGGAGTGTTTTTACCATGCTCTGAAAAATGAATATATAATTTCCATATTCCCGGGGACGTATTTACCATATCAGTCCATACAAGGTCATCCTGACCGTTTTCGTTCGTCCATGTCGCGCATCTTACCTTTGACAGACCGGTGTCATCGCTTACCTTACATTCAACCATATATCCATTACTGTCTACACCCACAATTTCTCCGTAGCTTATGACAGGCGGATTCCATTCGTTATAATCAACGCTGGCGAATGATTGATTGTTATTTGTGTCATATGCGTATATATGATTTAAATACACAACATTTTTTTCACTGTTATGTTTAGAAAAATTGATATATAATTTCCATATTCCGGGTGAAGTGTTTACCATGTCATTCCATATAAGGTCATCTTGACCGTTAGTTTGTGTCCACGTTGCGCATTTTACACTTGAAATACCTGAGGAATCGGAAACCGAGCATTGAAGCATGTATCCGTTTGCATCTACTCCGACAACCTTTGCATCGGTTATTGTCGGCGGTGTTGTGTCTCCGGAATCCCATTTAGGTCTAATAACCCCTTGGAAATTTCCCCAACCGCCAAAATACTGCATAGTTTGATACTGTGCTGCGGTGCCGTTATAATTATTGGCGGCGCCGTTTTGACCTACACCTTTCATAATTGACACGGTACAGCCTTCAATCGCCACCGCCACATGACCAAACGAGTTTGACGAGTTGGCTCCAAAGCATAATATGTCGCCCGGCTGCGGTACGAAATCCGACGTATTGGAGATTTTTTGCCAGCCGCTCGGATATGATTTGCTGAAATAATCCTTGGCGTCATAAGTCCTAAAACCTTTACCACCGCTGTTTTTCCAATAGTGAGCGTCACCGTATACTATATAATTCATATATGCCGACACAAAGTCTGTACATTGACCGCCGTTACCGGAATCCTTGTACATAACTCCATTGTCAGCCTGTGTTTTTGCCCAATTTACAGCTTGATCACGCGTTATTGCGCTTGCGGAAACGGTGTACAAAGCTACAACGGCAAAAATCATTCCAATCATACACAAAATTTTTCTCTTCATTTTAACTCCTCCTGTAAAATAAATTTCCGCATAAAAAATGCGTGGCACAAATCCGCACCACGCATAAAAACGCGGCTTGGATCAATGTTACCACACATTTTTTATTATATATAGAATACTGTAAACTGCATCTCAAACACTATAACTGTTCTGCATATAAAGCTGTTCTACATACAAGACCGCGCTTTTTGCAAAGTATGGTCATAGTGTTTGTACGTAAAGAACAAAATATCCTTTTAACAAGAATATCTTGACGTTTAAATATTAAAAACAGTATTATATATGATTATATAATAAAAAATGTTGTGGTATATATAATATACCACATTTTTTGCCTATTTTCAATAGGAATATTTATTTTCCAGATTTTACAGCGTCCCCTTAAGCTCCGCCGCGAGCTTTTCAAGGCAGCGTTTTTCGATACGGCTCACGTAGCTGCGGCTTATGCCGAGAATATCCGCGACCTCACGCTGCGTCTTGCGTTTGCCTCCGCCGAGACCGTAACGCCAGCAGATTATATTCGTTTCATTTACGGTGAGCGTTTTCTTTATCGCCGCGCGCAGCTTCTGCGCTTCGATTTTATCCGAAATAATCTCCGAAACATCCGTATCGTCGGCGGTGAGTATATCGGAAAGCGTCATATTGTTGCCTTCCTTGTCCGAGCCGACGCTCTCCTCGATTGATACCTCGTTCTGCAGCTTCTTCGCCTTGCGCATATACATGAGAACCTCATTTTCGATGCAACGCGATATGTATGTGGAAAGGCGGCTGTTCTTACGTGGATTAAACGTATTGATACCCTTTATAAGCCCGATTGTGCCGATTGAAATTAAATCCTCGGTATTTTTATCATCGGCGTACTTTTTCGCGATATGCGCCACAAGCCGCAGATTACGCTCTATAAGAATATTTTTCGCGCTTTCGCTGCCTTCGGCGTATTCGGCGAGATACTTTTTCTCTTCCTCGGCTGTCAGCGGCTTCGGGAACGCGGCGCTCCCACTCACATATCCCGCGAGTATCAGTACCGTTTGTATCCATTCAAAAAACATCCCAAGCATTTGCCCGCACCCCCTTAAAACATAGTATGCGCGGTACAAACTCTGTTTTCACATCGTTTCTGTCCTTATTTTGTTTATAATTTTCTGAAATTGGGAAAAATTTTATTGTTAGTCATATTTTGTCTTTTTATTGTAACACACATATAAAGGGGCTGATATTGATTTGAAACGGATAAACCTATATAATTAAAGAGTGTATAGGAGGAAACGGAGGTCGGATATATGTTATGTAATAAATGCGGCTCACAGATACCCGATGATGCTAAAGAGTGCGAATTCTGCGGAGCAAAGGTGGACGCTTCCGCCGACAGCGGCGATACAAAGACATTGGATTCAAATGAAATAGCAGCCGCGGCAGCAGCTGAAGGCGTTGACGCTGCCAATAAGAATGATGCGGATATTTTCGACGAGAACGAAAAGAAACGCAATAAACAAATGGAAAAAATGATGGAGGACAAGAAAAAGCAGTTGTCCGAAATCGAAAAACGACGTAACGAAAAGCGCAAAAAACAAAAGAGAAAAAAAATAGCGATAATTGCGCTCATCTGTGCTGCGGCAGCAGGTGCGGCAGGTTTGGGTGCACATTACATTATTCAGGGAACGAACGGAAACGTACGTACAACGGAACAGACATTGCCCGTATCGTCACCGTCCCCATCGGCGAGCGCAGTACCGTCGGCGGCTCCGACGATAGCCGCGTCTGTAAGGCCATCCGTACCGGCAGCCACACCGTCATCGGGCGGCTCGCAAGGTCAGGGACAGACTCTCTCACAATCGGGACAAGGCTCCAATAGGCAATCATGGACAGGAACCTCATCGAGCAGCTCATCAGGCAGCTCATCAAGCGGTTCGTCAGGTTCGGGCAGTTCATCGGGAAGCTCATCGGGATCCTCATCTTCCGGCAGAACATCGGGTGGCTCTTCGGGAAGCTCATCATCAAGCGGCTCAAGCGGCACGGCTTCTCAGTCGTCGGGCGGCGGTTCATCATCGCAAAGCCAGTCGTCATCAACATCATACGAGAATGCTTCCGACAGCGGTATTGTGTCGGATAAAATCTCGGCAAAACTTGTCACAGGCGGCGAGGTTATACGCGACAGCGCGACGGACAAGCTGCTGATGACATTCGTAATGGGCGGTACGCGTTATTATGCGAATGTATCCGAGGGCAGCACGACGGATCAGGTTAAAGGTAAAATCTATACGATTGACGCGGACGCCACAAGCGAAAGCTATAAAGGCAACACCATATACGAGATATCGAGCATGACAAAGTATGACGGCGATTACATTCTGCCTGATTCGGGTACAAGGCTTTTGACAGAAAGCGACATAAGCGGACTGTCAAAATACGATCTTGCTCTTGCACGCAACGAGATTTACGCGCGTCACGGACGCAAGTTCCAGACGGAGGAATACAGCAAGTATTTCTCGGGCAAGCCATGGTACCACATAAACCCGAATTACAATTACAGCGACGACGACGGCAACCTGAACGATATAGAGCGTAAGAATGTTATGCTTATACTTAACGCCGAAAAATAAAATTGCATACGTAGGATAAAGGGTATATATACGAGAACGGGGACACTAAAGTAATTTTAGTGTCCCCGTTACGTTTCAGTTAATGCTGTCTATATCATACGGCGTGATCTGGTATACGAAGTAGTTGAGCCAGTTTGAAAACAGGAGGTACGCGTGCGAGCGCCACCTTGCGACCGGACGTCTTGTCGGATCGTCGGCGGGGAAGTAGTGCTTCGGTATCTGCGGGTTCAAACCCTTTTCAAGGTCGCGGAAATATTCGTCGCGCAGCGTGTTTGCGTCGTACTCGCTGTGACCCGTCACAAAAATGCGTCTGCCGCCTTTTGTGAATACAATGTACACGCCCGCCTCTTTCGACTCGGCAAGCACCTCGAGTTCCTTAACCTTGTCTATATCCTCGCGCAAAACGCATGAGTGGCGCGAATGAGGAGCGTAAAACTCACTGTCAAACCCGCGCACGAGCTTAGCCGTTCTGCGCGTTACGCGGTGGCGGAACACGCCGGAGCATTTTTCTTTAAGCGAGTGCTTCGGCACGCCGTAATGGTAGTACATACCCGCGAACGCCGCCCAGCAGATATGGAGCGTGGAGGTGACGTTCGTTTTTGACCATTCCATTATCTCAACAAGCTCGTCCCAGTAATCTACTTCTTCAAATTCCAAATTCTCGACCGGCGCGCCGGTTATGATCATGCCGTCATATTTCGACTTCTTTATCTCGTCGAATGTCTTGTAGAACGCCGCAAGATGCTCGGCTGACGTGTTTTTCGACTCGTGCGAATTCATTTGCAGAAAATCTATCTCCACCTGAAGCGGCGAGTTGGACAAAAGCCTTAAAAGCTGCGTTTCGGTCGTTATTTTGGTAGGCATCAGATTTACTATTACAATTTTAAGAGGACGTATATCCTGGTGCATAGCCTTTTTTTCGCTCATTACAAATATATTCTCCCTGCGGAGCTGGCTTGTCGCCGGCAGTTTGTCCGGAATTTTGATAGGCATATACACACTCTCCCTTCGTGATTTAATCCGTCTATATGAGTATAACACAAAAATCCGCATTTGACAATATTAAAATGATATGGTAAAATAATCGGGTACGCACCCGTAGCTCAGTCGGATAGAGCGCAAGACTCCGACTCTTGAGGCCGCAGGTTCGAATCCCGTCGGGTGCGCCAGAATACGAACAGACCGCATAGATATGCGGTCTGTTTTTTGTATTTATTCATGCTCTGTATAAATAAGAATGTTGCATTATGATCCGTCTTCCTCGTCTTCCATGAAATAAGGAACGGGTTTTTTATATCCAGATGTAAGTGTTTTGTAATTTACGAAACTCCATAGCCAAATTGCTGTAAGGTGACCGCTGTCTTTAAAAATTAATAATTTTACTAATATCATTATTATACTGGATATGATTGCATAAATAATAGTTACTTTTTTTGCAATCTGCGGTGATAGTGGCTTTTTATAAATGCAATATCTAAATATTGTTATTGGAAGTGAATATATTGCTATAGTCACAATTAGTCCAATTAATATATTCAGCATAATGTTATTTCCATTTGAATTTGATTCATTAGTATATTGGGGCGTTGGTAACGGGTTTGCAGGATGGGCATCTGGTTGTACAGTACCAAAATCAATATTATTAACCAATTCAATAAAATCGGGATATAATTCCGCTTCAGAGTTGCCCATGAATTGAAATATATGCATGTATCCATTATATACTGTTATCAATTGCGTTATTGGCATTGATACAGAATTACCATATAACTCTTGTGTGTATTGAAAGGTTACAACGTAAAACTCATGACCATTATAAGTCTGGACTGTTGTGTTAGAATCTTCAAATTCTGAAATATATTCATCAATAGGGAATATAGTGTTATCAATATCACTGCGACTATAGCCGGAATCAATGAAATTTTGACGCTCATCTTCGGTATACATATTCCATACATCTGTACTCAAATATGATATAAGAACTGTGCTATCCTTATCATTCTTTAACATTAAATCGGTCGTTTTATTTCCGTCAATTGGTTTTTCAGTCCAACCAATAGGAATGTTAAATGAAATATGGGATTTATTATCTGTATAGACATCATCAGACAGTTCAGCAAATATGGAAATATTCATAAAGAGTAGTGTGCAGATGAAAATTATCACAAATATTATCTTTTGTTTTTTCATAATGATATTCTCCTTATCTTATCATCTCATTCAAAAGTCGTTTTGCACTCAACCGCCTTGCCAACTATCCATATTCTGTCCTTCTCCAAGTCGTATAATTTGTTTGTGAGACTGCGGGTAAGGATAATTGTATTATTATAATAACACAGTCATTCCCAAAAAACAACATTTTTTTCATTTTCAAAAATCAACCCGAAAAAGGGTTGACGAACAAATGCGGTATAATTATAATATAATCATGGAATTGATTTATAAAAAGGAGATAAAAGCATGAAAAAGACAGCGGCAATTATACTTTCGGCGTTTCTCTGCGTATCGGCTGCGGGCATCGGCGCGGCAGCGGCGAACGGCGTTACGTACACGTTCAGCGGCAACAACGTAATAACCGACGGTTCGCCGAACGACATAACGGACGTCGCGCTCACAAAGGACATAACGGTTACGACCTCCGGCGACATGAACCGCAAATACGCGGCGATAACGGATCTCGCGCACAACAAGGACGCGGGTACATTTCCCGTAAACAACACATTCACGGCTTCCGGCTCGTACATATATCTCGGATGCGCGAACGTGAACGACAATGCGATTATAACGCTAAATATGCCCGAAATCGCTGCGGGCAGCAAGGTTACGCTGACATTCGCAAAGCCTGTTGTCACAAACAACGGCTCAACGCTCAGAAATACAAACGACCCTTACGCGTACCTTAAAATTGCCGACCGATACATCTCGATAAACGGCGATAACTTCGACACATGGCGGATGGAAAGCGTCGTCACGGGCGAAAGCACAAATGCGATCGAGTTTCACGCCGACAAGTGGGGCGCGGTGTGTATCAGCAAAATCGAAATCAGTGCAGGCGACGGCAAGCCGCTGCACGATCTTAACATAAGTTCCACGCAGTACGCGAACCTCGTCGTAAACGGCATAAAATTCCAAGCCGACGAGACGGGACACATAACGCTTCCGTCGTACCCCGAGGGCGAGACGGTGACGATTAAGGCGTACAAGGACGGCTACAGCGAAGCCGAAACGACGGCTAAGATAACATCGGGCGGCGCGGACGTGAATATACCGCTTACGTGCGAAACGGACGCGGAGTATTACGAATCCGATTTCGGCGACATTAACGGCACTCTCGCGCTTGACGGCGAATACAAAATAGGCGAGGGGATTGACGCACGCGAGGTGACGCGCGTATTCGGACGTGTCACATTCGACAAGGACGGTTACGCTGACATTATCTCCGACTGTAATATACCCGTGCGTATTAGCTATGACGGCGAAAACATGAGCGTGAACGACACAGTGATTGCCGAGAAGGACAACATGGACTTTGAACTGTTTTACGATACGAAAAACGGACAGGTATTCTTAAAGCAGAACGATTGCCTGTATTGCGTAAACGACGCGGCAAAAGGCGGCGAAAGCGTCACGGTAAGCAGGATTAACGCGGTATCCGGTAAGGGCGCGGTGCTCGACTATATCGGCGTATCGTATCCCGACCCGACAAAAATCACGATAGAGGGTCCCGACAAAATCGTGCCGCCCGTTAAAACCGACACATCGTTTTCAAATGAAAGCGACTGCACATATACATACACAGCCGTACCCGAATACACGCCTTACGGAACGCACGTTGAATTTACGACCGATTCGGATATTGCGAAGGTTTTGATGCCTTCGCACAACAGAACGCCCTATCCGCCTTTTGAAGGCGTATGTACGGTCAGTCCCGCGTCGGGCGCGTCGGGCAGAATGACATTAACCGTGTCGTACAACGGCACGACGGTACAGAAGGAAATAGAGATTGTCGGAAATGCGAAAATAACCGATTGGAACAGGAACACGGTTTATCTCAACCTGCACGGCACAGATTTGGCGTTTGATGTTTACGGCGTCAAAACGGATGGCGCGGATATGCAGATGGGATCGTATATGCTGAAGGACTTTAAGTCGTCCGACGAAAGCGTATTAAAGGTGACCTCGACAGGCCGTCTTGCACCCGTAGGCTCGGGTAAAGCTACGATTACGGCTAACGCTTACACGGGCATTGACAACGTAGTTTCGGTCAATTACGTGGTTGACGGCTACTACATGGACAGAGTTGCGGAAGCCGATGTGTCATACGCCGAGAACGAAATAATGCCCGACGAGCATATAACGGGCTACAAGGTAAGCTGGTGGAACGGTTCGGAGGACATTGAACTCAGCGACATACCGGCGTACACGGTAAAAGAGGACGGCACTGTCGTTACGGCGTATTATCTTGCGAGTGGCGAACTGAGGAATGTGAGCAGTAAAAAGGTAAAGGCGGGTGACAAGATAGCCGCCGCGAACGGCACTAAGAAAGTCTATTTCTGCAGGGACGGATCTATAGAAGAAATAAAGGACAGCGACACGACGATTGAGGGATTTAAGGTAACGTGCGTGCCGAGCGGCATATGGTACCAGATTTCACCGGTTTACACGTACGAAAATATCGGCAACTGCGCCGACGGAGTAACGCTTGACGGCACGTTTATAACAGACCGCTACAACATCACGTTCAAAAAGGGTGAGGCGAAGCGCGGAGACATATTCGTGAACGGCTTTATGGCTGGCAACAACGTGGATCAGTGCGACGCGGACAGAAAGCTCACGGAAGGCTCGGAGTACACTGTAAAGGATTTTTATATCGGCAACAGCGGCAAAGTGACCGTCTCAATGACGGACGGCTCGACACTCATGGACAGCGTAAGCTTAACACGTTCGGGACTTGACACAAAGCCGCTTATATACATAATCGGTGATTCGCTCGCGTGCAATTACTACGGCAGCTACGAAAAGGAGGTTGGCGGCGGCAGAACAGGCTGGGGACAGGTTTTGGACAATTATATTAACGCCGACGTCGTGAACCTCGCGAACAGCGGACAGTACGCCAAGGGGCTGTACGATACAGCATTTCCGTCGATTGTGAACAACCGTCCGACGTACTGCCTTATCGAGTGCGGCTACAATGACCGCAGTTATTCGACGCGCGAGGAAATGACCGCGTGCGTAAAGGCTATGATAAAGGAGTGCCGCGAAAACGACGTAGTTCCCATACTTGTAACGCCCAACGCGTCCGAGCATGACTATAAGCCGTCCGTTTCATGGAGCAGCTATCTTATAGACGCGGCGGTTGACGAGAACTGCCTGTACATAGATCTGTCAAAGATGAGCTACGACTTCCTCAACTCACTTTACGGCGACAACGCCGACGGTGTGATAACGAAAAATTACAACCTCACCGAAGTCGGCGGCGACACGCTTCATTCCTCATACGCTGCCGCGCAGAAATGGGCGTCGATGGTGGCGCAGGGCCTTAAGGATATGAATCTCGGCTGGAACAACGACGATATGTTCAACACCGATTACGAGTACAAATTCACCGACACTCTCGGCAACGAAATAACAGCGTCTGTAAAATAAAACGTAAAAAGAGCCTTAGGGCTCTTTTTTGCTATTATAAATTCACAAAAAAAACGCATATTTTTTATGCAAAACAGAAAAAAACATACAAACAGCTTTATTTATGCCACTGTATATGGTATAATATTAGCCGTAGTTTTTTGCAGTACGGGGGAGACATCAATTTTAAAATCAAAAAATCCAAAGAAGTAGGGAAGGACAGGTAGGAAATGGAAAATTTACAACTCATTCAAACCGTCACAATCGTGGCGCTCGTTATTTTTGCGCTCGCGATGGTGGCAATCGGAATTATCAGCACAAGAAAAGCAAAAACGGTTGACGGCTTTCTTTTGGGAAACCGTAAAATAGGCGCATGGGTCAGCGCGTTCGCGTACGGCACAGCGTATTTTTCGGCTGTCGTATTTGTCGGCTACGCCGGTCAGCACGGCTGGAACATAGGCTTGGGCAGCTTGTGGATAGGCATAGGTAACGCAATACTCGGCTGTCTTGTGGCGTGGCTTTTGCTCGCTAAACGCTCGCGTACAATGACGCACACGCTGAACGTTAAGACGATGCCGGGATTTTTCGAGTCGCGTTACGACTGCAAGGCTCTTAAAATATTCTCGGCAATAATCATATTCGTATTCCTCGTGCCGTACAGCGCGGCTGTGTACAAAGGTCTCGGAACGATGTTCCAGACGGTATTCCCGAGCGTACCGATAAACGTGTGGCTGCTTATAATAGCGGTGCTTACGGCGGCGTATCTCGTGCTTGGCGGCTATGTCGCGACGGCGTACACCGACTTCGTACAGGGTATTATAATGATTGTCGGCGTTATAGCAATGGTTATAGCCGTTGTTAATTCACCGAACGTGGGCGGATTTTCAAACATTATATCGGGACTTTCACAGCTCAAAGATGGGGAGCAGCTTACGAGCTGGTTCGGCGGTGCAAGCTGGCGGTTCCTCTGCGTAAACATACTTCTCACAAGCTTCGGTACATGGGGACTTCCGCAGATGGTAAGCAAATACTACGCGATTAAGGATGTAAAGTCGATTAAACGCGCAACGATTATTTCAACTGTATTTTCACTCATAATCGGCTGCGGCGCGTACTTTATCGGCTCGCTTTCAAGACTTATACTGCCGGCGCTTCCCGCGGGCGGCGTTGACTCGGTTATCCCGAATGTGCTTGTAACGGCTCTCGGAGGCGGCGCAAGCATTGTGCCGGTAATCATATTCGCTGTAATACTCGTGTTGCTTTTGTCGGCTTCGATGTCAACGCTGTCGTCGATAGTGCTTTCATCGTCGTCGTCAATTTCGGTTGACCTCATACCCGCTATCAAAAAGGGCTACAGCGAGAAAAATCAGATGCTTCTTACGAGAATACTCTGTCTTGTATTCGTCGGACTGTCGTATCTGTTCGCGACGGCTAACATCAGTATTATAGTAAACATTATGTCGTTCAGCTGGGGTATCGTGTCCGGCTGCTTCATAGGCCCGTACATATGGGGTATATATTCAAAGAAGATTACGAAAGCGGGTGCGTGGGCAGGTATGATATGCGGCTTCCTGACCGTCGCGATACCTACGATCGTACTCGCGATATCCGGCGGCTCAATCAACGCTGCGGCGGCGAAAGCGCCGGAAATGGGCGTATGCGCTATGGCAGTGTCGATTGTTGTCGTACCGATTGTGTCGGCGTTTACAAAGAAGTTTGACGATAAATTCCTTGAAGGCGTGTTCGCGATAAAAGAAGAGGATAAATAAGCCGTACCGAAAAGGGGAGAAAGACAATGCCAATTACAGAACTGCTTGAAAGAAACGCGGAGCAGTACGCGGACGAGGTCGCACTCGTCGAAATAAACCCGAAGGTGATGGAACACTCAAAGGTCACATGGAGAGAGTACGCGCTTATCGAAACAAACCCCATGGAAGCGGGACGCACCGAAATCACATGGAAGGAATTTGACAAACGCGCAAACCGCTTTGCAAATCTTTTACTGAGCCGCGGCATAAAGAAGGGCGACAAGGTGGCTATACTTCTGATGAACTGCCTTGAATGGCTGCCGGTTTATTTCGGCACACTCAAAGCGGGTGCTATAGCCGTACCCTTGAATTACCGCTACACAGCCGACGAAATCAAATACTGCGTGGAGCTTGCAGAAGCGGACGCGCTGATTTTCGGGCCTGAGTTTATCGGAAGAGTCGAGGAAATATGCGACAAAATACCGAACGTGAAACAGACGTTCTTTGTGGGCGCGTCATGCCCGACGTTTGCGGAGAGCTACGACTATCTTGTAAAGTTTATGCGCTCGATAAAGCCGGACGTGGAGATTACTGACAACGACCATGCGGCGATTTACTTCTCGTCGGGTACGACGGGTTTCCCGAAGGCGATACTGCACGACCACACAAGTCTTATGCACAGCGCGAAGGTGGAGCAGAAGCACCACGGGCAGACGCATGACGACGTGTTCCTGTGTATACCGCCGCTCTACCATACGGGCGCGAAAATGCACTGGTTCGGCTCGCTTATTTCTGGCGGCAAGGCGGTGCTTTTAAAGGGTATAAAGCCCGAGTGGATACTCCGCGCCGTATCGGAGGAGGAATGTACGATAGTATGGCTGCTCGTGCCGTGGGCGCAGGATATTCTCGACGCGATAGACAGCGGCGAGATAAAGCCGGAGAAATACAACCTTTCACAGTGGAGACTTATGCACATAGGCGCGCAGCCTGTGCCTCCGAGTCTTATTAAACGCTGGAAGGAGCATTTCCCCAATCACGACTACGACACGAATTACGGCTTGTCCGAGTCGATAGGCCCCGGCTGCGTACACCTCGGCGTTGAAAATATACACAAGGTCGGCGCGATAGGCAAGGCTGGCTACGGCTGGGAAACGAAAATCATAAATCCCGACGGCAGCGAGGTTAAGCAGGGCGAGGTCGGCGAATTATGCGTAAAGGGTCCCGGAGTAATGCTGTGCTACTACAACGACAAAAAATCGACCGACGAGGTTTTAAAGGACGGCTGGCTTCTTACCGGCGACGTCGCGCAGGAGGACGAGGACGGATTTATATACCTCGTTGACCGCGCGAAGGACGTAATCATCTCCGGCGGCGAGAATATTTATCCGGTACAGATCGAGGACTTTTTAAGAAAGAACGACGCGATTAAGGACGTTGCGGTAATCGGTCTGCCCGACCACCGTTTAGGCGAAATTACGGCTGCCATAATCGAGCTTAAGCCTAACGTAAAATGCACCGAGGACGACATAAACGAGTTTTGTCTTGAGCTGCCGCGCTACAAGCGTCCGCGCAAAATCATATTTGCCGACGTGCCGCGCAACCCTACGGGCAAGATAGAAAAGCCAAAACTGCGCGAAATTTACTGCGGTGAAAGCCTTGTTAAATCACAGATTGAAAATTAAATTGCACGAAAAGAGCCAAATTCCAAGTTTTGGCTCTTTTTATGTTGACTTTTCGGGCAAAATATATTAGAATATATACATTAGGAATAGAAACAAATGACACAGGAGGATTTTTTATGATTACAGCAGGAGATTTTAGAAACGGCAGAACGTTTGAATCTGAGGGTAACGTATACCAGATAGTCGAGTTTCAGCACGTTAAGCCCGGCAAGGGGGCGGCGTTCGTAAGAACGAAGCTTAAGAACGTAATAAACGGCGGCGTGGTTGAAAAGACCTTCAGACCGACGGAAAAGTTTGAGGAAGCTCACATTGACAGAAAGGATATGTCGTATTCCTACGGCGACGATGATTTCTACCACTTCATGGATAATGAAACTTACGACATGATTGACATTGCGAAGAGTGAGATTGAGAATGAAATGAAGTTCGTCAAGGAAAACGACGTGTGCAAGATTATGTCCTACAAGGGCAACATCTTCGGCGTGGAGCCTCCGACATTCGTTGAACTTCAGGTAACGGAAACCGAGCCTGGCTTTGCGGGCAACACCTCGACAAACGCAATGAAGCCGGCTACGCTTGAAACGGGCGCGATTATCAACGTTCCTCTGTTCATTGACGTGAACGAGATGATAAGAGTAGACACGAGAACGGGCGAGTATATGGAACGCGTAAAGTAATTCTGTAGGAGGTATACTATGGAAGATTTAATCAAACAGGCGGCATACCTTAAGGGTTACGCCGAAGGGCTTGACATAAGCCCGAAAAGCGACGAGGGCAAGCTTATTATGAAGCTTATAGACGTTGTGGGCACTATGGCTGATAAGATAAACGAGCTTGAAGAAAGAGTCATGGACGTTGAGGACGTAACCGACGAGCTTGACGAAGCGCTTTACGAAATAGCGGACGACCTCTACGGTGACGATTATGACGATAGCTACGAGGACGACGATTTTTCCGACAGCGAGTACGACGATGAGCTTGACGAAGACGGCGGAGATTACTTTGAAATCGAATGTCCCAACTGCGGTGAGGACGTTATGATTGACTTTGACATGATCGACGATGACAGCGCGATTATATGTCCGAACTGCCATGAGGAAATAGAGCTTGAATTTAACGTCGGCTCGGACGACGAGGAAGATGAATAAATTTTCCCAAGACATTAATGACACAAATCGAAAAGAGCGTATCGGCAATGATACGCTCTTTCATATTATCAAATACATTAATTATCCGCCTATCTGACATTTCAGCCCGCTCTTTTTCGCATTTTCAAGAAGCAGCTGCATATGGTCGTTCGGTATGAGCGGCAAATCACCCATAAGATATTCTCTGCCCAAACCCTCGTACTTGCCCTGACCGAGTCTGTGGTACGGGAGCAGGTGCAGATGCTCAACACCCGGCAGCGACGCAGCGAACATTGCTATATCGTATATTTCCGACGGCGTGTCGTTGAACGTCGGTATAACCGGCACGCGTATCGTAAGATTTACCATACCGCTATCCGCGATTTTACGCGCGTTCTCGCGTATCAGCTCGTTCGGCTGACGCGTAAATTCCTTATGCTTCGCGCTGTTCATATGCTTTATATCCATAAGCACATAATCGAGGTAGGGGAGGTATTTCTGTATTATCTCCCATTTCGCAAAGCCGGTCGTTTCTATTGCCGTGTTAATTTCAAGCTCCTTGGTTGCGCGCAGAAGGTGAGGCGCAAAATCGGGCTGCAACAGCGACTCACCGCCCGACAGCGTAAGACCGCCGCCGCTTCTCACGTAGTAAAATCTGTCCTGAAGTATAATCGGCAAAAGCTCCGCAACCGTAACGTCCTTGCCCATGATTTTTTCTTTACCCTCGAACATCATCGGCTGAACGTCAAATTCCTGCGACTCGGGGTTGCAGCACCAGCGGCAGCGCAAAGCACAGCCCTTCAGAAATACGATCGTGCGTATTCCGGGCCCGTCGTGTATGGAATATTTTTGTATGTCGAATATGCGGCCTTTTGCGTTTAAATAATTTTCCATGTCAAATTCCTTTTACAGCTTTAGTCAACGAAATTCGCCTGCTCGGTTCTCGCGATTATATCATCCTGCAGCGAGCGTGAAAGCGTTGTGAACAGCGCGCTGTAGCCCGCCACGCGGACAACGAGCGACTTGTAATTTTCGGGGTGCTTCTGCGCGTCCAAAAGCGTTTCCTTGCTAACGACGTTAAACTGCATGTGCATACCCTTCTGGTCGAAGTATGCTCTGATATACGAAACAAAGTTCTTAAGTCCCTCGATACCGCTGAGTGCCGATGGGTGGAACTTCTGATTGTAGAGTGTTCCGTTTGACGCGATGCCGTGGTCGAGCTTCGCGACGGAGTTAGCCGCGGCCGTAGGACCGAGTCGGTCGCTTCCGCTGCGCGGACCCACGCCGTCGGCGATAGGCGTGTTCGCAAGTCTGCCGTCGGGCGTCGCGCCTGTCTGCTCACCCAAAGGCACGTTAGCCGAAACGGGGTACAGTCCGGCATGGAACTGACCGCCGCGCGGATTGTAATACTTCTCAACCTCGCGCGTGTATACATAAGCTACATCACGCGCGAACAGGTCAACCTCTTCAATATCGTTGCCGTACTTGGGAAGCTCGTCTATCATTTCGAGCAGCTTGTCATAACGCGCAACGTCCTCTTTTGACGACGTTCCCGAAAGGAACATTCTGCAGATTTCCTCGATCTGCGCCTTCGTGACCGGTTTACCCATATCGGCGAGGTTCTTAACGACCTCAGCCGTCGCGTTCTTAGCCGCCTTCGGTGTAAGACCTCTGCCGTAGTTATGTAAAAGCGCGTCCTTAAATTCAGCCATTGACACGAGCTTCTTATCGAATACAAGCGTTCTTATCGCATTGAGCGCGTCCGTCATGTTCGCGATTCCAAAACCCTGCGGGCCCGTAAAGTTATAGTGAGCGCCGCCCTCCTGTATCGTCTTACCGCGCGCGATACAGTCGTCTATCATCATCGACACGAACGGAAGCTGTCCGCGCTCGCCGTGCGCAACGTCGATGGCGTTGTCAGCATTTACCATGAGCTGTATCATGTACTTCATCTGCGCCTTGTACGCGTCGTAGAACTCGTCAAACGTTTTCATCTGCAGAACGTCGCCTGTCTTTAAGCCGACCTGCACGCCCTTGTCAACGCCGTTCGAGAATACCAATTCCAGCGGACGGCACATATTGAAGAACGCCGCATCGTGCCAGCCGTCGGTTTTATGCGACGCCTGCGGCTCAACGCATCCGATTATGTTGTAGTCGCGCGCGTCCTCCAAGGTAACGCCTCTGCTCATCAGCGCGGGAATGATAACCTCGTCGTTATAGTACGCGGGAAGTCCCACGCCCGTACGCGTAAGCTCCGCGCATTTAATCATAAATTCATTCGGCGTGCCGTTCCAGATACGCACCGAGAACGACGGCGCGGGAAGACGCGTGTGCATCGAAGCCTGAATACAAAGGAAAGAAAGGTCGTTCGTCGCGTCGAGACCTTCACGTGTCTGACCGCCGGCGCAAAGGTTCTGGAACAGGCTGTAACCCGCAAAACCCTCAGCCGAAGCCGCGTCGCGAACCTTGTTGAGGTCATTGAGTTTTATCCATATACAGTCGAGCAGCTCCTGCGCAAACTCGCGCGTCAGTATTCCTTTTTCAATATCCGCCTTGTAGTAGGGGTACATATACTGGTCGAAGCGTCCCGGTGAAATTGAGTGACCGCTCGCCTCCATCTGAATGAGCATCTGCACGAACCAGAACGACTGACACGCCTCGTAGAACGTATCCGCGCCGTTTTCGGGTACCTTCGCGCAGTTCTTAGCAATCTGCATAAGCTCCTGCTTGCGTGTTGGGTCGGTGCATTTCTGCGCATTTTCGTACGCGAGATTGGCGTAGCGGCGCGCATAATTTATCGCCGCGCGGCACGAGATAAGACACGACTCCAAAAACTCGTGTCTTTTTGAGTAGTCGCTGTCGTAGACGTTAGCCTTGTTCAATTCGTTTTCGAGAATTTCCATGTAGCCCTTGAAGCCAATCTGCACGACCTTGCCGTAGTCAACCGTAACGTGTCCGACGCCGTTATAGAAATAGTTGCCGGGCGTGAACATGTTATGATCTATTGCGAGTCTTGCCTCGGGAGCCATGTACGCCGTCGCAAGCTCGCTCGTCGTCTTGCCCTTCCAGTACGGGTACACCTCGCGCAGTGCGCGCTTTGTTTCCTCGCTTATGTGGAACGGGTCGGCTTCACGTGTTTCAACCGTGTCAAATTCAGCTTCAAGCCACTCGTACGAGTATTCGGGGAACACCTGACAGCTTCTCGGCGCTTTTGTCGCGCTTCCGACTATAAGCTCGTTGTCGCGGATCGTTATGGGGATATTTTCAAGTATGTGTTCGAACGCCATTGCGCGGCGCTTTACGTTCGGCAAATCCTCCGTCTGCTTGTAGCTCTCCGTAAGCAGCACGGCTCTGTCAGCCTCTATTTCGGGCATTTTCGCGAACAAGTCCTCCAGAAGCTTGTCTATTCGTTTTGTTCTGGGTATATCTTCGGTATTAAATGTTCTCATAACGCTACTCTCCTATGCTAATATATACTTTCTGTATTATACCACAACATATTGGAAATTTCAATATGTTTTTTCAAGATGTTGTGATTTTTTTGATAGGTTTTACACAAACCGCGCAGACAGGCGAGAAGAATAAACCGGCGCGTGCGCGGGCAGAATAAAGTCGGAAGGAGCAAGATAATATGAAAAAGAAGGATAATAACCATGTGATATTCAGTCCCGAAATGTCCGACCTCGACAGCGGTCATATCGCTTCGGCGACCGACTGTACGGGGCTTATGCCGTTCGCGCCGGAAAACAGGGAAGAAAGGAAATCGTACAAAGCGATTTACGACTATTCTCCCGACGAAACCACGCGCGCAGACGCGAAAAAACGATAATACGAGACCTCTCGCTTTCATGCGGGAGGTTTTTAATATTTTCTACTTGCAACGCGGCGTATTTTTTGCTATAATAATACAAATAAGTCATAATGAGGTACGCATATTGAAAACGAAGGATTTTTACTATGAGCTTCCGAAGGAGCTTATCGCGCAGGAGCCGATAAGCGACAGAAGCGCGTCGAGGCTTATGGTTCTCGACAAGGAAAGCGGAAAAACAGAACACAGACATTTTTATGATATAGTGGATTACATCAACGCGGGCGACACTCTTATATTAAACGACACAAAGGTAATTCCCGCGAGACTGCACGGCGTTAAAGAGGGTACGGGCGGCGCGATAGAGTTTTTGCTCCTTACAAAACGCTCTCTCGACGTGTGGGAAGTAATATTAAAGCCCGGGCGCAAGGCGAAGCCGGGCGCAAGGTTTGTATTCGGCAACGGGGAGTTGTGCGCGGAGATAATAGATATAGTAAACGAGGGCAACCGCCTTGTCAAATTTGAGTACGAGGGAGTGTTCGAGGAGGTTCTCGACCGTCTCGGTGAAATGCCGCTCCCTCCGTACATAACGAAAAAGCTGGAGGACAAGGACAGGTACCAGACGGTGTACGCCAAAAACAGCGGCAGCGCCGCCGCTCCGACCGCCGGACTGCATTTTACGCCGGAGCTGCTCGAAAAAATTAAGGAAAAGGGCGTAAACATCGGATTTGTGACGCTGCACGTCGGACTGGGAACTTTTCGTCCCGTAAAGGCGGAGGATATAAAAGACCACAAAATGCACTCCGAATTTTACGTTCTGCCCGATGAAACCGCCGAGCTTGTGAACAGGACTAAGGAAAACGGCGGACGTGTGATTTCCGTCGGCACGACGGCTACGCGCGTGCTCGAAACGGCGGGTATGAACGGCTTGCCGCTTAAAGGATCGACCGGCTGGACGGATATTTTTATAAGTCCCGGGAGCGAATTTCACGTCATTGACGCGCTTATAACAAACTTCCACCTTCCCGAATCAACGCTCATCATGCTTGTGAGCGCGCTCGCGGGAAGGGAAAACGTACTTAACGCGTATGCCGAGGCGGTCAGGGAAAAGTACAGATTTTTCTCATTCGGCGACGCCATGCTTGTCCAATAGAAACGCTGCGGGGTGAAAAATTTGAGCGGAACATTTAAGATACTGCACACAAACGGACTTGCCAGACGCGGAGAGTTCGACACGGTTCACGGCAAAATACAAACGCCGGTGTTTCAGAATGTCGGAACGCTCGCGGCGATAAAGGGCGCGCTGTCGACCGAGGACTTAAAGACGGTCGGCTGTCAGGTCGAGCTGTCGAACACATATCACCTGCACCTGCGTCCGGGCGACGATGTTATAAAAAAACTCGGCGGACTGCACAAATTCATGAACTGGGACAGACCGATACTCACCGACAGCGGCGGTTTTCAGGTGTTCTCGCTTGCGGGACTTCGCAAAATCACCGAGGAGGGTGTTTCGTTCGCGTCGCACATAGACGGTCACAGGATATTTATGGGACCGGAGGAAAGCATGCGGATACAGTCGAACCTCGCGTCAACAATCGCAATGGCGTTCGACGAGTGCATAGAAAATCCCGCGCCGAAGGATTACGTTAAGCAGTCGGTTGACAGAACGTACCGCTGGCTTATTCGCTGCAAGGCGGAAATGGAACGGCTCAATTCTCTTGACGAAACGATAAACAAAAATCAGCTTTTGTTCGGCATAAATCAGGGCGGCACGTTTGACGATTTGCGTATAGAGCATATGAAGCGCATAGCTGAGCTTGACCTCCCGGGCTACGCGATAGGCGGCTTAGCGGTGGGCGAGAGCCACGAGGAAATGTACCACATACTGGACGTGACGCTGCCGCACGCGCCCGAAACCAAGCCGCGCTACCTAATGGGCGTCGGCACGCCGTCAAATATCATAGAGTCGGTTGCGCGCGGCGTTGATTTCTTCGACTGCGTAATGCCGACAAGAAACGCGCGTCACGGCTTCATATTTACGCGTCACGGCACGATGAACATGAAAAACGAAAAGTACGCGCTCGATACGCGTCCGATTGACGAGGAATGTAACTGCCCGACGTGCCGAAAGTACACGAGGGCGTATATAAGACATCTGTTTAAGGCGGGTGAAATGCTCGCGATGCGGCTTTGCGTAATTCACAATCTGTACTTCTACAACGAGCTTACAGAAAGAATACGAACGGCAATCGAGGAGGACAGATTTGAGGAATTCAGGCGTGAAAATACGGAAAAGCTCGCGCAGAGGTTGTAAAAAATATGATTTAATATAAAAAGAAAGGATGATGTATCATGGCTAATCCGACCGCATTGGATTACGCGAAAATGTGCGCCGACAGCGTTATGGGGGACTACACGCCCGACACGCTGCCGCCCGCCGACCGTTTCCACTACCACCAGGGCGTATTTTTGACGGGTGTTGAAAAAATCTACCACCTGTCGCACGAGGAAAAGTACAGAACGTACATACGTGAATGGGTCGACAAGCATATTGACGAGGACGGCAACAGCTCAAGCGCCGACCTTACGGAGTTTGACGACATTCAGCCTGGCGTGCTGCTCTTTAACCTGTTTGAATCGACAGGCTATTTGAAGTACAAGAAAATGCTCGACAGAATGTTCGACGCGGTTGAAAAGTGGCCCACAAACGCCAAGGGCGGAGTGTGGCACAAGTACCGCAACAAAAACCAGATGTGGCTCGACACTATGTATATGATGGGATTTTTCACCGCCATGTACGCGAACAAGTTTAACGTGCCGTATATGTACGACAAAATCTGCACGCAGGTAAAGCTTATACGCGAAAACATGACAAACCCCGAAACGGGACTGCTCTACCACATGTGGGACGACACGCATCAGCATATCTTCGCCGACCGTGAAACGGGACTTATAAAGGTTCACTGGGGACGCGCGATGAGCTGGTACGTAGTGGCTCTGTCCGAGTTTACGTCGCTCGCGCCGAAGGACAGCGAGCTGTACGAGCTGTCCGTAAAAATAGGCAAGGAGCTTCTGGACGTTTTGAAGACGTATCAGGACAAGGAAACGGGTATGTGGTACCAGGTGCTTGACAAGGTAAACGACCCGCGCAACTGGCTCGAAACGTCCGCCACGTCGCTTATAACATACGCGGCGGCAAAGTTCCGCAACAACGGTGTGATAGGCGAGGAGTGCGACGATATGATTATCGCGGGCTACACCGGCGCACTTTCAAAGACGGAGAGCGACGGCAATAAGCTGAGTGTCACCGGCGTGTGCGTCGGCACGGGAGTTGGACGCGAGGACTACTATTTCTACCGTCCGACCGTTGCGAACGACCTTCACGGAGCGGGCGCGTTTATTATGATGTGTACCGAGGTCTACAAGTTTATGACCGCGCGCGGCGAATAATTTTAGGTATCGGTAAAATATGTATTGAAAAAAGCCTTGTATTCGTGTATAATGGATATAATAGACAACAAACGGTCTCTTAA
>CANQQS010000015.1 GCA_947626045.1 uncultured Clostridia bacterium
ATTTCCGCGATTTCCGAGTCGGTAATCTGCGGAAATACAACGCCCAGCTTCGGTTTCAAATCGGCTTCACTCCTTTCTGTAATTATGCGGTGGTAAATGTAAATTATGATTTAACGGGCGACCGCGAGGGTCGCCCCTACGTATGACCCCCTCGCTGAGGGGGTCTAAACTTGCTTGCAAGTTTAGGGGGTGGAGGTAACACTCAAATTACACCCCCCAAAAGCCGTAGCCGGCTTTTGACCCCCTCGTAGAGGGGGTCATGCGGGCGAACACGGGTCGCCCCTACGGAAGGCTCCCCTTGAGGGGAGCTGGCGGCGGAGCCGTCTGAGAGGTGGTTCTAAAAAAACTGCCACCTCTCCGTCATCGCTTCGCGATGCCACCTCCCCTCGAGGGGAGGCTCACGAAATGCGCCGCTCGCCGCGATACATTGGGAACGGGCGGCCAATGACCGCCCCTACGGATACGGGACGTCGAGGGCGCCGTCCCCTACACCCGTTGTTTGTAAATAGTGCGCCGTAGGGGTTGGCGCCCTCGACAACCCGCACTTATATAAATCACATTTTATCTCATCATCTAAAATACGCCACGCCCGCTTCAAACAATTTCTGGTTTTTATTTCCCGGCACATTGACCGCCGTATTGTCAAACGTGGATCTCTCGCTGTGTCCCATTTTGCCCAATACGCGTCCGTCGGGGCTGGTTATGCCCTCGATCGACGATACCGAGCCGTTCGGATTCCACGCTATGTCATACGTCGCCTTGCCTTCGAGGTTTACATACTGTGTCGCGATCTGACCGTTTTTCGCCAATTCCGCGACCTGCTCGGGCGACGCGATAAAGCGTCCCTCGCCGTGCGATACCGCGATCGTGTGAATATCTCCCACGCTCACATTCGCGAACCATGGTGATTTATTCGACGCGATCCTCGTTTGTACCATGCACGAAACGTGTCTGCCGATCGTGTTAAACGTAAGCGTCGGCGAGCTGTCGTCAAGGTCGCGTATCTCGCCGTACGGCACAAGTCCGAGCTTGATAAGCGCCTGGAAACCGTTGCAGATACCGAGCATAAGCCCGTCGCGGTTCTTGAGCATATTCATAACAGCGTCCTTTACAAGCGGATTGCGGAACGCCGTCGCGATAAATTTACCGCTGCCCTCCGGCTCGTCGCCGCCCGAGAAGCCGCCCGGGATCATCACTATCTGCGAATTGTTGATACGCTTTTCCATCTCGCGCATAGAATACTCAACGTCGCTGCCGCTTAAATTTCTGATAACAAACACATCCGCAGCGCCGCCCGCGTCCTCGAAGCATCGAGCCGTGTCGTACTCGCAGTTAGTTCCGGGGAATACGGGAATAAATATCCTCGGCTTCGCGAATTTTTCGGTCGCGACCGTGATACCGCGCTTGTCGTATGTGTACGTTTCCGGCTCGGACGCGAATTTGCCCGCCTTTGTCGGAAATACCTTTTCAAGCGGTTTCGTCCAAGCGTCAATTGCTTCGTCGAGTGAAATCTTTACACCGCAAACGTCGATCTCCGCCGCGTCGGTCGTTTCGCCGAGCTCCACGATTTCCGGCTGCTCTCCCAATGTAAGCAGCGCGCAGAAATCATCGGTCAACTCAAGTACGATGGAACCTATAGGCGCGTTGAAAACCTCGTCCGCGCTTATGTTTTCGTTAAACTTAAATCCTATCTTATTTCCGAACGCCATCTTCGATATTGTTTCCGCAAGACCAAATCCCTTTACGACGCTCGCGGAAAGAATTTTCGCGCCCGCTTTGATCTTTTTGCCCTTTATTTCGACTGTTTCCTGCGGCGTGTCGAGGAAACGCGCAATGTCATACATAGCTTTGAGCTTGTCAAAGTCGGGCATATCGTTTTCGTCGCGCTCGGCTTTAAGCATTATAACCTTATTGCCCGCGCTCTTAAATTCCTGCGACTTGACCTTGTCCGCCTTTACGGGAGCTACCGCGAACGACGTAAGCGTCGGCGGCACGTCGAGGTCGTTGAACGAGCCGCTCATAGAGTCCTTGCCGCCTATCGCCGCGATGCCAAGCTCTAACTGCGCCCTATACGCGCCCATTAACGCCGCGAACGGCTTGCCCCAGCGTTTCGGATCTGTGCCGAGACGCTCAAAATATTCCTGGAAAGTCAGATAAATCTTCTTATAATCCGCACCGAGAGCGACAGCCTTTGAAACAGACTCAACGACCGCGTAAGCCGCGCCGTGATACGAACTCCACTTTGACAGAGTGGGGTTGTAGCCGAACGTCATAACGGTAGCCGTATTCGTCTTGCCGCCCTGCACCGGCACCTTCGCAGCCATACCGTCGGACGGAGTAAGCTGGTACTTGCCGCCGAACGGCATAAGTACGGAATTCGCGCCGATGGTCGAATCGAACCGCTCGCAAAGTCCCTTCTGCGAGCAGACGTTGAGATCCGACAAAACATCGAGCCATTCCTTCTTTATATCGGTAATTTTCTTCTCTTTGAAATATCCGTTTTCGCTGTCGGGAAGCTCCACCTCCACGTCGGTGTTCTTCACCGCGCCGTTAGTGTTTAAGAAATCGCGCGAGATGTCGCATACAGTTTTGCCGCGCCAGTTCATCACGAGTCTGTTCGCGCTCGTCACAACCGCTACCTCGGTCGCTTCTAAGTTTTCCTCGTGCGCGTATTCTATAAATTTCTCCGCGTCGGACTTTCTCACAACGACAGCCATTCTCTCCTGCGACTCACTTATCGCAAGCTCCGTGCCGTCAAGTCCCTCGTATTTTTTCGGCACCTTGTCGAGGTTGATAGTAAGACCGTCCGCAAGCTCTCCTATCGCCACGGACACGCCGCCCGCGCCGAAGTCGTTACAGCGCTTTATAAGCGTCGTGACCTTCTCGTTTCTGAAAAGACGCTGAATTTTGCGCTCAACCGGCGGATTACCCTTCTGAACCTCACTACCGCAGGTCAAGACGCTCTGCTCCGTATGAGCCTTTGACGAGCCTGTCGCACCGCCTATGCCGTCGCGTCCGGTTCTGCCGCCGAGAAGTATAATAACATCGCCCTCCGACGGCACTTCGCGTATCACGTTCTTCTTCGGAGCCGCGCCGATAACCGCGCCTATTTCCATGCGTTTTGCGACGTAGCCCTCGTCGTAAATCTCCTGCACCTGTCCTGTAGCGAGACCTATCTGGTTGCCGTACGAGCTGTAGCCCGCAGCCGCGCCGCGTGTGATTTTACGCTGCATAAGCTTACCCTGCAGCGTGTCTTTAAGCGAAGTACGCGGGTCGCCGCTTCCGGTTACGCGCATCGCCTGATACACATACGAGCGACCCGACAACGGGTCGCGTATCGCACCGCCGAGACACGTAGCCGCGCCGCCGAAAGGCTCTATTTCGGTCGGGTGGTTGTGCGTTTCATTCTTGAACATGATAAGCCAGTCCTCGTCAACGCCGTCCACATCAACGGGAACGACTATCGAGCAGGCGTTGATTTCCTCGGACTCGTCTATTTCCTTTAAAAGCCCGCGCTTTTTAAGCTGCTTTACGATGATCGTCGCCATGTTCATAAGACAAATATCCCTGTCGGGCGCGTAAAGCTCCGCCTTTGCGCGTTTGTATTCCTCATATGAATCGCGTATAATGTCCGCGTATTTGCCGTCGCCGATCGTGACGTTGTTGATACGCGTCGAAAACGTAGTGTGGCGGCAGTGATCTGACCAGTACGTGTCGATCATACGAAGCTCCGTAACGGTCGGGTCGCGGTGTTCGGTATTTTTGAAATAGTCCTGACAAAACTTTAAATCGTCCAAATCCATTGCGAAGCCCATTTTAGCTAAAAACTCGTTCATAGCCGCTTCGTCCATGCCGATAAAGCCGTCAACTACGGCAACGTCGTCGGGAACGATATGCTCCATATCGAGTGACGCGGGCTTGTCCAAACTTGCCTCTCTTGCTTCAACGGGGTTGATAACGTACTTCTTTACGCGCTCAACGTCCTCGTTGGAAACGTCGCCTTCAAGCACGTACACCTTCGCGCTTCTTACCCTCGGGCGCTCCTTCTGCGTGAGAATGGAAATACACTCCTCCGCCGAAGCCGCGCGCTGGTCGAACTGTCCCGGAAGATACTCGACCGCAAACACCTTTCCGCTCTCTATCGGAATATCCTCGTCATATGCGTCGTCCACGGGCGGTTCTGAAAAAATCAGCCCACGCGCAGCCGCGTATTCGTCGTCCGTTATGCCCTCGACGTCGTAGCGGTTTATAAGGCGCACGTTGGTTAAACCCGTCATTTCAAGGTTTTCGTGCAAATCATCGAATATACCCTTCGCTTCAACATCGAAGCCGTCCTTTTTTTCAACGTAAATTCTTCTTACCTGTTCCATAAGTCAAACTACTCCTTTTATAAATTAAGCTTTGTCAGCACTCTGCTTTTTTCATCGATTTCAAGACACGCCACCGTCGCGTTGTACAGCGTGAACCGCCAGCTTTGCTCGGCTGTGAGGTTAAGCACGTTAGATATAATGTGACGCGCCGCGCCGAGGTGCGTTACAATGAGTACGCTCTTGCCGTCGTTTTCGGCTATAATCCTGTTTACCGCGTCACCTACGCGTTTATGTACCTCGTCGGAGCTTTCGCCGTTCGGTATCTTAAAAGCCGTACCCTGCCTGTCGCTGCGCCACTCCGCGTACAGCTCGGGATCCTTTTGCTCGATTTCCTCATACGTCAAATCGTCCCAGTCGCCGAAGTCGCGCTCTATTAGGTCGTCAACCGTCGTGATTTTAAGTCCCTTCAGCTTTGCCGTAGGCATTGCGGTGTCAACAGCGCGGCTTAACGGACTTGCATAGATCGCGTCGAGCGGCACGTCTCGGAGCTTTTCCGCGAGCTTTTCCGCCTGCGCCCTGCCGGTTTCGTTAAGTGGCACATCCTTATGCCCTATACACGTGTGTCTTACATTGGAGTCCGTTTCGCCGTGGCGGACTACGTACAGCTTAACCATTATTACCGTCCCTTCATTTTGACGTATTTCGGCACGCGCGTGTGCGCGTACACAACATATAGTAATTTTATCATATTTTTACTGTTTTAGCAATACGGAAACGGTATATTTTTTGACAAAAAAGGGGTTGACATTTATATTTCTTTGTGCTAAAATACATTTACAAGCTATGCGGGAGTGGCTCAGTGGTAGAGCGTCACCTTGCCAAGGTGAACGTCGCGAGTTCGAATCTCGTCTTCCGCTCCAATTAAAAATCTGCTTCAATTTGAAGCAGATTTTTTTATGTCTGTTTTAGCGTTGTTTTTCGCAACGGCTTCGGCAACTCTTATGCCGTCAACCGCCGCGCTCATTATGCCTCCGGCGTAGCCGGCGCCCTCGCCGCACGGGTACAAGCCCTTGATTTCCGATTGGAGCGTTTCGCCGTCACGTATAATTCTCACCGGCGACGACGACCTTGTTTCTGGAGCGGTAAGCACCGCGCCGCTGTCGGCGAAGCCGTGAAGCTTCCTGTCAAACAGTATTATAGCCTCGCGCATTGAATCGGTGACGAATTTCGGAAGTACGCTGTCAAGGCTTGTCCACGTTACATCGGGGCGGTACGTGGGCGTTACATCGTCATGACTTTTGCCGCGCCCCAGAAAGCTGCCCACACGCTCGGCTATCGCTTTGTAACCGCCGCCCGCTGCGGTGTAAGCCTTTCTCTCTATCTCACGCTGAAAATACACGCCCGCAAGCGGGTCGTCCGATTTAAAGTCGTCGGGCGTTACGCTTATCAAAAGCGCGCTGTTCGCGTTTTCACCGTCGCGCGCGAAGCGGCTCATGCCGTTCGTGACAACGCCGCCCTCCTCCGACGCGGACGCTATGACCTCGCCGCCCGGGCACATACAGAACGTGTACGCTCCCCTGCCGTTTTCAAGTTGCGCCGACAGCTTGTAGTCCGCCGCCGGTAAAGTTTCGTAGTCCGCGCCGTACTGCGCGCGGTTTATGACGCTTTGCTTATGTTCTATCCGCGCGCCGACCGAAAAGCTTTTCTGCTTCATCGGCGCACCGAGAGTTTTAAGCATTTCAAACGTGTCACGCGCGCTGTGTCCCGCCGCGAGTACGATATTATCGGTTTCTATTTCATATTTATTGTTTACAGCTGCCGCGCAGACCACGCCGTCCTCTGTAAGGCGTATACCCGTGAGTGACGACGAAAAACGCACGTCGCCGCCCATTCGTATAATATCCTCGCGGATATTCTTTACCATTTCACAGAGGTTGTCCGTGCCGATGTGCGGCTTCGCGTAATACAGTATTTCCTCGGGCGCGCCGTGGGCGTGAAATTCCTCCAGCACGCGCCGCGTGCGGAAATCGTTTATGCCGGTTGTGAGCTTCCCGTCGGAAAACGTACCCGCGCCGCCCTCGCCGAACTGCACGTTGGAATTTACGTCAAGCACTCCCTTTTCGCGGAACGTTTCAACGTCCTTAATGCGTTCCTCGACGCGTTTGCCGCGTTCGAGAAGTACCACATTACCGCCGTTTTGCGCAAGCGTCAGCGCGCACATAAGTCCCGCGGGTCCCGCGCCGACTATAACTATCGGCTTATCGGTCTTTACCGCGCAAGGAAATACGTACGGCTTTTCTTCCATAACACGTACCTCGGCGTATTTTTTTGCCGTTTCCGCCTCGTTATCGGCGTGCAAATCAACGGCGTACACGTAATGTATATCGCTCTTTTTCCGCGCGTCGACAGACTTTTTCGATATGACCGTGCCGCGTATGTTTTTGAGGTTGTATTTGCGCCCGATTTTTTCGGTGAGATCGTTTTCATTTTCGTCAAGCTCAAGACGTATGCCCGATATTCTTATCATATGCCCAGTATTTCCTTTATCCTCGCCGAGGCGGCAACTCCGAGTTTCTCATGCTCCGCCGTTTCCATATGCACGCCGTCAATGTCGGACGCTTCGGCGTAAAGCGCGGCGTTCATAAAGTGAACGCCCTCGTCCTTCGTCATTTTCTCTATCGCGTCCGCGAAACGCGTTGACTTTTCCACCGACTCCGGTGTGTAAAGCTCCGTGAACACTGGGTGCTTCATCACGTTTTCCTTTATGAGTATCGGCGATATGATTAGAAACTGCGGCGTTTTGTCACCGTACACGACGCGCGTTTCGCGTATATACTGCCGTAACGCCTCGGCTGTTCGCTCCGGCGTGTAGTCGATTTCCTTAAGCACGTCGTTTGTGCCGAGCATGATTACTATGAGGTCAAAGTCATGCTTTTTCGCAAAATACCGCTCACGGAAACAGGCTATGCCGTGCTTCGGTCCTTCACCCGCAAGCGTTGCGCGTCCGCACTCGCCGTCGATTTCGATTTCACAGTCGGGCAGCAGAGCGCGAACCGTTGTCGCCCATGTCGTTGCAAGTTGGCTGAAGTCAACGGGGTTGTGTCCCCATGTGTTCGAGTCGCCGTATAACAGTATTTTTTTCATGTCTGTACCTCTTTCTTTGGAGTTGATGCGTGTACCGCAGCAAAGGAAGATTTCGCAGTAAAACCCCTCAGTCACACTACGTGTGACAGCTCCCCTATTAGGGGAGCCATACGGTAAGCAGCGCACGTCGCGAGCCTCCCCCCCCCTCTAGTAGGGGAGCCATACGATAAGCGGCACACATCGTGAGCCTCCCATTAGGGGAGGTGGCATTGCGGAGCAATGACGGAGGGGTTTGATTTACCGCCGCACTTCTCACGCTTCACCACGTTATATCATTTCACCACAATATTTACAAGTTTACCCGGCACGGCAATCACCTTAACGACGTTCTTACCCTCGATAAGCGCCTTAATCTTATCCGTACCCATCGCCGCTTCCTGCGTACCCTCGCGGTCAAGTCCGGCGGGTATTGTCAGCTTATCGCGGATTTTGCCGTTTATCTGAACGACTATCTCTATCTCGTCGTCGACCGTCTTAGCCTCGTCGTACGTAAGCCACGGGTGGAGCGACAAAAGTCCCTCGCCGCCGTACTTCTCCCACAATTCCTCCGTGATGTGCGGAGCGACGGGGTTAAGCAGCGTTATAAGCGTCATGTACTCGCCCTTCGTTACCGAACCCTTCTTCGTGAACTCGTTTACAAGGCTCATCATCGCGGCTATGGCGGTGTTGAACTTCATTCTCTCAAAGTCCTCGCCCACCTTTTTGATCGTCTTGTGAACCGCCTTTTCTAGATCCTTGCTGTAGCCTTCCTCGTCGGTCACTATCGACTGCAGATTCCACACTCTTTCGAGGAATTTGTAGCAGCCCTTTAAGCCCTGCTGCGACCACGGCGTTGACTGGTCGAACGCGCCGATAAACATTTCGTACGTTCTGAACGCGTCCGCGCCGAACTCGTCAACGACCTCGTCGGGGTTTACGACGTTGCCGCGCGACTTTGACATTTTCTCGTTGTTCTCGCCCAAAATCATGCCGTGCGATGTGCGCTTCATATACGGCTCTTTTGTCGGCACAACGCCGATGTCGTAAAGGAACTTGTGCCAGAAACGCGAATACAGGAGGTGGAGCGTCGTATGCTCCATACCGCCATTGTACCAGTCGACCGGCGTCCAGTATTCGAGCGCCTCCTTCGACGCGAGCGCCTCGTTGTTGTGGGGATCAGTGTAGCGCAGGAAGTACCAGCTTGAACCCGCCCACTGCGGCATTGTGTCGGTTTCTCTCTGCGCCGGTCCGCCGCAGCACGGGCAGGTCGCGTTTATCCAGTCGTAAGCCTTCGCGAGCGGACTTTCGCCGTTTTCGCCCGGCTCGAACACGTCAAGCTCCGGAAGCTCAAGCGGCAGCTCGCTCTCGGGTATCGCAACCCAGCCGCACTTGTCGCAGTGTACGAGCGGAATAGGCTCGCCCCAGTAACGCTGACGCGAGAATACCCAGTCGCGGAGCTTGTAGTTTACCTTGCGCTTGCCCAAGCCTTCCTTTTCGAGCCAATCTATCATTGCGGGAATTGCCTCTTTTACGGTCATGCCCGTGAGAAATCCCGAATTTACCATTTTACCCTTGTATACGTCGGTGTACGCCTCTTTCTGAACGTCCTCGCCGCCCGCTACGACCTCGATTATAGGCAGATTAAACTTTTTCGCGAAATCCCAGTCGCGGCTGTCGTGAGCCGGAACCGCCATGATCGCGCCCGTTCCGTACGTTACGAGAACGTAGTCGGAAATAAATACGGGCAGCTTTTCGCCGTTCGCGGGGTTTACCGCGTAAATGCCTTCGAGCTTTACGCCCGTTTTTTCCTTCGCAAGCTCTGTTCTCTCGAACTCGCTCTTTTTTGCGGCTTCCGCCTTGTACGCCTCGACCTCGTCGTAGTTGGTTATGGCGTCCTTCATTTTTTCGATAAGCGGATGCTCCGGCGACATAACGGTGTACGTCGCGCCGAAAAGTGTGTCCGCACGCGTCGTGTAGACGACCATTTCATCGCCCGTGGAGAGCTTGAATTTGACCTCCGCGCCCTCGCTCCTGCCTATCCAGTTTTTCTGCTGTATCTTGATTTTTTCGAGATAATCCACATCGTCAAGGTCGTCGATAAGACGCTGCGCGTACTCGGTGATTTTCAGCATCCACTGACTCTTTCTGCGCTGTACGACCTCGCCGCCGCAGCGCTCGCAAACGCCGTTTACGACTTCCTCGTTCGAAAGTCCGACCTTGCAGCTCGTACACCAGTTTATCGGCATTTCTTGCTTGTACGCGAGTCCGTGCTTAAAGAGCTGCATGAAAATCCACTGCGTCCACTTGTAGTACGCCGGATCGGTCGTGTTCACCTCGCGCGACCAGTCGAACGAAAAGCCGAGCATTTTAAGCTGACGCGTGAAATTCGCGATGTTCTTCTCCGTTATGATTTTAGGGTGAACCTTGTTTTTTATCGCGAAGTTTTCCGTCGGCAGTCCGAACGCGTCCCAGCCTATCGGGTAAAGCACGTTGTAGCCTTCCATACGGCGCTTTCTCGCGATTATGTCAAGTGCGGTGTAGCTTCTCGGGTGTCCGACGTGCAGACCCGCGCCCGACGGGTACGGGAACTCTATCATCGTGAAGTACTTGGGCTTTTTGCTGTTCGTTTCCGCGTGAAACGCGCCCGCTTCCTCCCATCTGTCCTGCCACTTTTTCTCTATGACCTTGAAATTGTAGTTATCCATTTGTATAAAAACTCCTTTAAGAAAGATTTTGTGCGTTATTCGTTATCCTCCGCGCGTACCTCGCCCACGTTGTCCCACAGACGCTCTATGGAATAGAACTCGCGCATTTCCTGCTGCATTACGTGAACGATAACGTCGCCGTAATCCATGAGTATCCACGAGCCGCCGCGGTAGCCTTCTTTGTGGTGAAGCTCATACCCCGCCTCGTCCATTTTCTCCTCAACCTCGTCAACGCACGCGCGCACCTGCACGCCCGACTGACACGAGGCGATTATGAAGTAGTCGCCCAAGGACGTTCTCTCCGACACGTCGAGAATTTCAATGTTTGAAGCCTTCTTGTCCTCAAGCGCCTTTTTTACGATTTCCGTCTTGTTCATTTTAGTGTCCCCTTTCCGTGTATATAAATTTATTTTAGTGTCCCCGTAATGTTTTAGTGTCCCTCTGTTTTAGTGTCCCCATTTAGAATTAAATCGTTCCACATATAAAGCGCGGCGGGGTGTATTACCGCGTTTTTCGCCATATTAAACTCTGTCTGACGTTTTATGCTTAGCTTTATCGCCTCGTCTATTCCCTTGTCTGACGCTGCGCGCAATTCCTCCACGCCCGGAAAGTCGCGGTTTTTCTCGGTTAGGTCGGCGAGGTATATTATTTTGTCCAAAAGCGTCATACCCCTGCCGCCGACGGTGTGGAGCCGTATCGCTTCCAATATCTCGCCGTCCGTAACGCCGTACTCGTCCCTCGCGATCTGCTCTCCGAGAAACGAATGCACGACCGGCGGACACATTCTTGTCCACTCGTCAAGGCTCACGCCGCGCCTGTCGCACTCCGCAATCTGCCTGTCGGTCGGTATTCCCTTCGCGCAGTCGTGCAGAAGTCCGGCGAGATACGCCTTGTCCGCGTCGCATCCGTACACTTCGGCTAAACGTTTCGCCTCGTCCGCAACGCCGAGGGAATGTATATAACGTTTTTCGGGCAGCGTTTTCTTTAGCTTTTCCTTAATCTCCGTCAGCATACAGATTATGCTCCTTTATATATTCGCCCACCTTGTCGGGTACCATGTATCTCACCGTTTCGCCGCGCGATATTCTTTCCCTTATGTATGTCGAGGAAAGTCCTATAACGGGTGCTAGTACGGGCAGTATCTCGCCGCCGAATTTTTCCTTTGCGGCGGTTATTTTTTCATTGAGCGTTTCTCGTGACACGCGCGGAAAAACTATAAGCGCCGCCATCGAGATTATTTTTTTCGGCTCGTACCACTTGCCGAGATCGCCGAGCGAGTCCTCACCGATTATGAAAAACAGCTTGTCGCTCGGGAAACGCTTTTTCATATATTCGAGCGTGTGAACCGTGTACGATTTTTCGCCGCTTTTTATCTCGTAATCGTCGTCGGTGAAGCGGTCGTTACCCTCTATCGCAAGACGCGTCATTTGAAAGCGGCTGCGCGCATCAATGCCCGCCGTTTTATGGGGCGGATCGCCGCTTGTAATAAAAATCACGCGGTCAAGGCTGTACTGTTCGCGCGCCGTTTCCGCGATTACGAGGTGCGCGCTGTGAATGGGGTTGAACGTGCCGCCGAATATTCCTATGTTCATCTTTTCGGCAGCTCCGTTTTCCTGTATTTTCCCTCGTCGGAGCGGCGGTAGAGTATGAATTTGCTTCCTATCGCCTGCACCGGCTCCGCGCTAAGCTTCGCGGCGACGTAATCGCACGTTTCGCGCGTGTCCAAAAGCGCCGTTTCAAGTATGCTTATTTTCACTATTTCACGCTTGTTCAGCGCCTGCGAAATGCCCGTTAAAACCTCGTCCGTCACGCCGTCCTTGCCTATCTGAAATATCGGCGTGAGCGTGTGACCGATTTTGCGCAGATACGCTCTCTGTTTACTCGTTATCATCTGTGTCCTCCGAAATTAAAGGTCTGTGAATTTCTTTCCGCCGAGTATGTGGAAATGTATGTGCGGCACGGTCTGTCCGCCGTTTTCGCCGCAGTTGTTTATAACGCGGTATCCGTCCTTTCCGAAGCCGAGCTTGTCCGCTATTTTCGGTATGCGCTCCCACACGTCGGCGACGCATTTCACGTTTTCCTCCGTTATGTCGTTCGCCGACTCGATGTGCGTTTTCGGCACGGCGACAATATGCTCCGGCGCCTGGGGGTTGATGTCGCGGAACGCAAGTACCGCGTCGTCCTCGTAGACCTTCGTTGACGGGATCTCGCCCGCGATTATTTTACAGAATAAGCAGTCCATTGGTTTTCCTCCTTTTTTGTGGTAAATTATGATTTATATGAGTGCGGGCTGTCGGGGGCGCCAGCCTCTACGGCGCACAATTTCAAAATTATGGGTGTAGGGGGCGGCGCCCTCGACGTCCCCATTTCCGTAGGGGCGACCCTTGCGGTCGCCCGTTAAAACCCCTCAGTCACACTGCGTGTGACAGCTCCCCTAATAGGGGAGCCTTACGGCGTGCGCCGCGTTTCGTGAGCCTCCCCTACTAGGGGAGGTGTAGGCGCGTGCTATTGCGCAGCAATAGCTGACAAAGCCGACGGAGGGGTTTTACACCGCCAAATCATAATTTATCGGTATGTTTACGATGTGGGTGTAGTATGGGCGGATATTATTCGCCCCTACGGGGTTTTGTGAATACAAATCGCCCGTATATTTTACTTTGTTTGTTCGATCACGATATCGTCAACGGCGGCGAGAGCGTCGTCAATCTTATTCGCCTGTGTGCCGCCGCCCTGAGCCATGTCGGGCTTGCCGCCGCCGCGTCCGCCGGCTATCGCGGTTATATTCTTTATGATGTTGCCCGCGTGAACGCCCTTCGCGACAGCCGATTTTGTCGCCATTGCCACGAACGTTATCTTGCCGTCGGTCTCAGCCGCGAGCACTATCACGCCGCATTCGGTGTTTTCCTTGAACTTGTCGGCTATCGTTTTAAGCTCGCTGACCGGCGTTCCGTCAAGCTGCGACACGAGTATGTCTATATCCCCGACGTGCTTTACTCCCGCCATGATGTTGTTCGCGCTTGCCGCCGCCAGCTTCGCTTTCGCCGCTTCGACCTCGCGCTGAACGTTTTTAAGCTCCGCCGCCGTCGATTCGGCCTTTTTGTCTATTTCATTCAATAGGTTTGTCTTTAATGCCAGAGCCGTTCTCGAAATGAGCGCGTCCTTTGACGCGATGTAGTCAAGCACGCCCTGTCCCGTAACGGCTTCGATACGTCTTACGCCCGCCGCTACGCCGCCTTCGGATATGATTTTGAAAAGTCCGCACTGAGCCGTATTCGTGAGATGCGTTCCGCCGCAGAACTCTATGCTGTAATCGCCCATCGAAACGACTCTTACAACAGCGCCGTACTTCTCGCCGAACTGCGCTTCCGCGCCGAGCTTTTTAGCCTCGTCTATCGGCAGCTCTTGTACGTTTATGTCGAGCGCGGCAAGAATCGCGTCGTTTACCTTCTTTTCGGTTTCCGCGAGCTGCTCCGCCGTCATAGCCTCGAAGTGCGAGAAGTCGAAACGCAGATGCTCGGGATTTACCAAAGAACCCGCCTGCGCCACGTGCGTGCCGAGAACTTCTTTTAGCGCTTTGTGCAGAAGGTGTGTCGCGCTGTGGTTTCTCGCGATTGCCATGCGGTTTACTTTATCCACTTCGAGCGTGATTTCATCGTCAATCGAAAAGCTTCCGCTCTCTACCGTTACTTCATGCAGATACAAGCCATCGCCGGTTTTCGTGGTGTTCGTGATAACGCCCGCCGCGTTTTTGCCATATGCCTTGCCGATGTCGCCGACCTGACCGCCCATTTCTGCGTAAAACGGCGTTTTGTCGGCTACGATGTAACCCTTCTGACCTTCCTCTATTATCGCCGCGACTTCGCCCTCGGCAACAACGCCGACTACCTTCGCTGTATCGGTAAGCGTTGTGTAGCCCGTGAATACGGTCGGCTCCGCGCCGTCGAATACGAATGCGTCGGTACCCTCCCAGCTTGAACCGTCCTTTCTCGCCGCGCGCGCCGTTTCCTTTTGATTCTGCATCGCCGCGTTGAAGCCGTCAACGTCGACAGTCAAGCCCTGCTCCTGAGCCATTTCTATGGTCAAATCGAGCGGGAAGCCGTATGTGTCGTGGAGCTTGAACGCTTCGCCGCCCGACAGTACGCTCTCGCCTTTCGCCTTCGCATCGTCGATGTACTGCGAAAGAACCGTTAAGCCGTTGTCTATCGTCGCGCTGAAACGCTCTTCTTCCTTGTGAATTATCTTCTTAATATATTCGCGCTTTTCCTCCAGTTCGGGGTATGCCGACTCGGAGCAATTTATTACCGTGTCCGCGACCTCGTAAAGGAATTGGTCGTTTATTCCTAATAGCTTTCCATGGCGCGCCGCGCGTCTGAGTAAGCGGCGGAGAACGTAGCCGCGTCCCTCGTTTGACGGGATTATGCCGTCGGACACCATCATTACCGTACTTCTTATATGGTCGGCGATTACGCGGAGCGACACGTCTGATTTCTCGTCAGCCTTGTACTCAACGCCCGCGATTTTCGAAATGTGCTTTATAACGTCCTGGACGGTATCGACCTCGAACAGGTTGTCAACGCCCTGCATAACGACCGCGAGACGCTCCAAACCCATACCAGTGTCGATATTCGGGTTCGGGAGCGGGTTGTAATTGCCGTCGTCGTCCTTGTCAAACTGTGTGAATACGAGATTCCATACCTCCATGTATCTGTCGCAGTCGCAGCCCACGCCGCAGGTCGGCTTGCCGCAGCCGTACTTTTCTCCGCGGTCGTAGTATATTTCGCTGCACGGTCCGCAGGGTCCCGTACCATGCTCCCAGAAATTGTCGTCCTTGCCGAGCTTCACAATTCGCGACGCGTCAACGCCGACCTCGTTTACCCATATGTCGCGCGCCTCGTCGTCCTCCTCGTAGATTGACACCCAAAGCTTGTCGGCGGGGATCTCCATTACCTTTGTGAAAAACTCCCACGCCCACGCGGTGGCTTCTCTCTTGAAATAGTCGCCGAACGAGAAATTTCCGAGCATTTCAAAGAATGTGCCGTGGCGCGCCGTTTTTCCGACGTTGTCTATATCGCCGGTACGTATGCACTTCTGGCATGTCGTTACGCGTCTGCGCGGCGCTGTTTCGGGGTTCTGGAACCACATTTTCATCGGCGCCATGCCGGAATTTATTAAAAGCAAGCTCGCGTCATTCTTCGGCACGAGCGGAAAGCTGCCAAGTCTGAGACAGCCCTTCGACTCGAAAAAGCTTAGGAATTTTTCGCGGATTTCGTTTACGCCCATTGGTTTCATATTTTTTGCTCCTTTTTTTGGTATAAATCACTATCGTAATATTATATAAGAAAAACGTCAGGGTGTCAAGTGTGTCGGGGCGGATTTTTAGCCGATACGCAATCAAAAAACCTCTTGACACGGTTTGTCTTGTGTGATATTATATTTGTACACAAAATAAACCGTCAAAGCGGAAAAAAATCGGATACGGCTTTTTGAGCGAGCGGATTACGGTGTGAGTTCCGTACTGCCGTCCGAATAATATGGACCGCCGAATGAATGTTCATTACGGGCGGCGTTAAATGCGCCGACGCACAGGCTCGCGTAAGAAGCCGGGGATATGCAGGTATCCCGCAGAGGAGCGTGTAAGCCCGCAGGCTTATATCGCTTAAAAACAAGGTGGCACCGCGGATAATATTCGCCCTTGATTCGCATATTTTTTATGCGGATTGAGGGCTTTTTTCAGCCCTCAATCAAACCGAAAAAATTTTAATGAAAGGAGACATGCAAAATGTCACAAATTCCGTACAAAATTTATCTGACAGAAGAGGAAATGCCGAAGGCATGGTACAATCTGCGCGCGGATATGAAGAACAAGCCCGCGCCGCTTCTTAACCCCGGCACGCACGAGCCGATGAAGCCGGAGGAGCTTGCAGGAGTATTCTGTGAGGAGCTTGTTAAGCAGGAGCTTGACAACACCACTCCCTACTTCGACATTCCCGAGGAAATCTTGGGCTTCTACAAGATGTACCGCCCGTCGCCACTGGTAAGAGCGTACTGTCTTGAAAAGAAGCTCGGCACACCGGCGAAGATCTACTACAAGTTCGAGGGCAACAACACGAGCGGCAGCCACAAGCTTAACTCCGCTATCGCTCAGGCGTACTACGCGAAGAAGCAGGGCTTAAAGGGCGTTACCACAGAGACTGGTGCGGGTCAGTGGGGTACGGCGCTTTCGATGGCTTGCGCGTATCTCGGTCTTGACTGCAAGGTTTACATGGTTAAGGTTTCGTACGAACAGAAGCCGTTCCGCCGCGAGGTTATGCGTACCTACGGCGCGTCGGTAACTCCGTCGCCGTCTATGGAAACCGAGGTCGGCAAGAAGATTTTGGCAGAACACCCCGGCACAACGGGAAGTCTCGGCTGCGCTATTTCCGAAGCCGTTGAGGTTGCGACAACGACAGAGGGCTACCGCTACGTTTTGGGAAGCGTTTTGAGTCAGGTACTCCTGCATCAGTCGATAATCGGTCTTGAAACGAAAGCGGCGCTTGACAAGTACGGCGTCAAGCCCGATATGATTATAGGCTGTGCGGGCGGCGGCTCGAATCTCGGAGGTCTTATCGCTCCGTTCATGGGCGAAAAGCTGCGCGGCGAAGCTGATTACAGAATAATAGCGGTCGAACCCGCATCATGTCCGAGCCTTACGCGCGGCAAGTACGCGTACGACTTCTGCGACACCGGTATGGTTTGCCCGCTCGCGAAGATGTACACACTCGGATGCGGCTTCATTCCCGCTCCGAACCACGCCGGAGGTCTTCGCTATCACGGCATGAGCTCCGTTCTTTCACAGCTTTACGATGACGGTCTCATGGAGGCTACGTCGGTTAAGCAGACGGACGTATTTGAGGCTGCGGAGACGTTCGCGAGAGTAGAGGGTATCCTCCCCGCTCCGGAGAGCAGCCACGCTATAAAGGTCGCTATCGACGAAGCGTTAAAGTGCAAGGAAACAGGCGAGGAAAAGACTATAGTATTCGGTCTTACGGGTACGGGCTACTTCGACATGGTAGCGTACGAGAAGTTCCACGACGGTCAGATGACGGATTATATCCCGACTGACGAGGAATTGCAGGCATCGTTTGACAAGCTGCCGAAAATGGATTGATTTTGTTAAAAAGTCAAAAGCGGGGACACTAAAACTTTAGTGTCCCCGTTGTTTTAGTGTCCCCATTATTTGAGGTTGTCTTTGAAAAACGTTTCGAGCTTGTCGAACGGTATCGCGTTCTTACCGCCGCCGTCGTAGAGGTCGGTGTGAACAGCATCAGGGATAATAAACAGTTCCTTGTTATCGGCGTACTTGCTGCCGTTTATCATATCCGCGTACGCGTCGCGGCTGAAGTAGCACGAGTGCGCCTTTTCGCCGTGCATGACGAGTACCGCGCTTCTGATTTCGTTCGAGTACTGCAAAATAGGCTGGTTTATAAACGACATGCAGCCCGTTACGTTCCAGCCGCCGTTTGAGTTAAGCGAGCGCGCGTGGTAGCCGCGCGGCGTTTTGTAGTAGTCGTAGTAGTCCTTCACAAAAAACGGCGCGTCGTCGGGCAGCGGATCGACAACACCGCCGCCGAGGGCGTAGCTGCCGTTTTTGTAATCGGTTATTCTCTGCGCGTTAAGAGCTTTTTTCATTTCGTAACGCTTTTCCTCGCTGTCGTCCGCGTCAAAGTAACCCTTCGCGTTTACGCGCGTCATATCGTACATTGTGGACGCTACGGTCGCCTTTATTCTCGTGTCGAGCGCAGCGGCGTTAAGAGCCATGCCTCCCCAGCCGCAGATACCGATTATGCCTATTTTGTCGGGATCGACGTTTTCACGCGTGGACAGAAAATCGACAGCCGCCTGAAAATCCTCGGTGTTAATATCGGGCGACGCCATATATCGCGGTTCTCCCCCGCTCTCTCCCGTAAACGACGGGTCGAACGCTATCGTCAAAAATCCGCGCTCCGCCATAGTTTGAGCGTACAAGCCCGACGATTGCTCCTTTACCGCGCCGAACGGCCCGCACACCGCGATTGCCGCGAGCTTTCCGCTGTATTCCTTCGGCGTGTACATATCAGCCGCGAGCGTTATTCCGTAGCGGTTGTGAAACGTCACCTTTTCGTGGTTTATATTTTCGCTTTTCGGGAAGGTTTTGTCCCATTCGGTTGTGAGTTTAAGCTCCATTTTTATTACCGTCCTTTCGCATTATTCCTTTTATATAATTATATAACCGAGCATTTTTAATGTCAAATGCTTATATTGAATATGGAAATATGCTTGTCGTGCATATTAAATTAAGACAAATTCGGTATATTTTCATTACATGAGCATTACATTGTTGACGGGGCGGCGGCGCATATGGTAGAATTATAATGGATAAATATATTACCCGAATGGAGGACACATTTATGAAAGCAAAAAAATTTATTGCGGCATTGATGTCGGTTTCGATGCTCGCGGCGTCGTTTACGGCGGCGAATATCGCAGACGCGGAGTACAATCCGACTGCAATGTCCCAGGTGACGCAGGGACACTGGGAGGACGGTCACTACGTTTATTTTTACGACCAGTTAAGACCCGAGGCGAAGAGGTTTTACGACGCGCTTCTCGCCATGTACAAGGACGGTACGCTCAAAAACGGTAACGGTTCATACAATCTTACCGAAAAAGGAGTTGTAACGCAGGGACAGCTTGCCGCGTACGCGAACGGTGACAGCGGTCTTATCAACACTTACGGCGCGGCGCGCGACGCGTTCTGCGCGGATCACCCCGAGGTGTTCTGGGTTGATTTTGACAAAATGGAAATCACGGTAAAGGAAAAAGGCGAAGAGTATACGGCTTACATGGGCGCCGGACGAAACGAAAGCTATTACAGATATGGCTACGCGTCGTCTGACGACGTTGACAAGGCTGTTGAAACGGTTGACGCGGAGGTTGACAAGCTCGTGGAGATTGGCGAAGCGGCGGTAAACGCTCCCACGGACGTTCCGTCGGGCGTTGATGAAAACGACGGCGACGCAACGGTTTCTCCCGTTCCGGAGGTCACACCCGATGCAGAGGTTACGCCTGCTCCGGAGGTCACGCCCGATATAGAGGTTACACCCGTTCCGGAGACCACGCCGATTGTTTTGGATCTCAATGATTTAAGACCCAAAACGTCGGACGACGAAAACGAAAGAGAGAAAACGGACGATGAAAAGAAAATAACGGCTATTCATGACGCGCTTATCCGCGGAACGGTTTACAGACTTGACACGACCGATGTAAATGATCCGAAGCACTGTGACCCCGCGAATATCGGTCACGTGAGAACGGCTTACGGCCCGCTTGTGGCACATGAGAGCCTTTGTGAGGGTTACTCGAAGGCTATGAAGCTCGTGCTTGACAAGGCGGGTATTCCATGTGTTACGGTTCAGGGCGTTTATAAGCACACAGGCGAGCAAATGGAGCTTCATATGTGGAATTACGTCAAAATAGACGATGACGGCAAGTGGTACGCCGTTGACGCGACATTTGACGACCCGTCCGTGTTTAACGGTGAGAACGTTGACACAGTGGAAAGCGGTCACGAATCGACCGAATATCTGCTTGTCGGCGCGGATATTATGGACAGACAGCATGTCGAGAGCGGCGAAATGTCGGAGTGCGGATTTGAGTTTAAATATCCCGCTATCGAAATGAGCGGCGTAAGCTTCGACACCGTATATTCGCTGGGTGGTCTCGACGTTCAGTTCTCAAGCGACTGCAGTCAGACCTACGGTTCGCCCGCACAGGTACCGGCATTTAAGGTAAGTTACAACGGCAAAGGCTATGTGAAGGCGGCGACAGAGGATAAAATGTATATTCTCGTTAAATTCTACGGTCGTAATTATGAAACCGAAGGCGGAGCTTACACCGAGAGCGGCTGGGTTTACGCTGACACTGGCATGTATGACGCGCAGGGAATAGGCGCGTTCGAACACGACGGCTACACATTGTTCCCCGCGATGACAACTCCGTATATGGAATTTGCGGTAACTGATGTCCCGCCGCGCGGTCACTGGTACCCCGGTCAGACTATCCCTGCGGATCCTCAAATTCCCGACCCCGCGGACGGTGTTTTCGGTCTTGAACAGGCTGATTATCAGTATTATACGGGCGACCCGCTGCTGCTTGCCGAGGACACCGGCATGCTGACTAACCCCGTTGAGGTAGAGTATCAGCCGCCGTTTATACAACATTCCGCGCCTTCGATGTCGGGCAGATTTTATATAGAAGACGGCTCGAAGGAATGTGAGATCGTGTTCGACAAGCCGCTTCAGAAAAAAGGCGCGTCAGCCGCTTCACTCGCGGAGACAAGCGATGAGACGGAAACTCCGCTCGAATATAAGACCGATTACACGGTAAGCGTGTCCGATAAGACGGACAACGCTGCTCTGGCAAACGTCAAGGTTGACAAGGTTGTGACAAATATGCGCCTTGTCGGCGACAGAACGATTAAAATGACGCTTACTCCCGATGAGTCGTGGGCGGGCGACACTATCGCGTACGATATAAGCATAACGGGACTTGAAAGCAAGGTCGGCAATTTGCAGCCGGTGACGATTTCATTCGTAACATCGCACCGTGCGGCTGTGTGCGCGTACCGCTCGCGCGGCTATTTCTTCAATTTGTTTGCGAAGCCGCAGCTTATGGAAAACACCGATGTTTCGATAAACGACTGGAAAACGTCGGACGGAACGCCGGTTGACCAAAGCCTTTCGAACAGAATAGCGCTTGTCGTTTCGGACACAAGCAAGGCGAACGGCGACAAGATGAACGATATGATTGAACAGGAAACGGGCAGAGAGGTTCTCGGCAGCAGCACGTATGATTTGAGCCTCACGATATGCAACAGGAATATTTTAAGCACCGGCACGAGCGTGCGTCTCTGCGTCGGCTTCCCCTACCCCTACGGTCCCGACGACGAGGGCGTGAAGTTTACCGCGTACCACTTCAAGAAGGACTCGCAGGGTAACACTGTAGGCGTTGAGGAAATTCCGTGCGAGGTCACGAGGTACGGTCTTGTAATACTGTGCAGCTCATTCAGCCCGTTCGCGATAGTCGCGAGCGAGAAAACCGACGCGGATAAAGCCGATATGACGGGTACGGTTACGGTTGTAAATAACGCGGGCGGCAAGATTACGGCAGACAATACAAACGATGACGGCATAATCGTTACAGACCCCGCCAAAGGTAACACAACGCTTACGATAACGCCGGACGAGGGATATTCGGTTGACGCTGTTTCGGTAAACGGTGAACAACAGCCCACAGAAAAGGGTAAGGCAGTGACGGTAACCGTATCAGCCGAGGACAATAAGCAGAGTAACACCATAGTTGACGTGAAATTCGCAAAGACGGAAACTCTCGAAAAAGAAGAAGCGGAAGCGAAGGAAACAGGTGAAACAGTTGTTAAAACAACGCTGCCCGCGCCACTCGGCAAGGGTACGGAGCTTACGGGAGAGATTGACGCTTCGGTAAATGAGGACGGAAGCATTTCGGCAACGGTTAAAAACAACTCGACAACACATCAGGGTAACGCGGCGCTGCTCGTCGCTACGTATGAAAACGGCAGACTCAAAGCCGTAAAGCGCGATACGAAAACGGTTTACACCGGCGCGACGGAAACGCTTACCGTAAAGACATTCACCGACGAGGAAAAGGGCGACACTGTAAAGGCGTTCCTCTGGGGAGTTGACAGCATTTACCCCGTTGACGTAAAAACAATACAGTAACATATAAATTCATTCAGCATAAAACGGCGCTTTCAAGCGCCGTTTTGCGTTGTCGTTGTAAAAGTTTATCGGCTGAGGATAGGCTGGATTTGCCTGCCCTCGAACGCCATTTCCGCAGTCTCCACAACCTTGTCGAAATCCGCCACAAGCGACGTGGGTTTGTTTATGCAGTCGTCCCTTAGGGGTGGATAAATGATACAATTTCTTATAAATGGACATGGCTGAAAACCGCGCGGTACGGACGCATTTATATAGGCGCACCCTGCCGGAGCAAGGTGCGCCTATATAAATATATGAATATCTTGCTCGTCCGAACAGTCTGACGATTCTATTTTGCGACAATGCTTAATGCGTCACAAAGAACATGACGGCAAAGAGCGCCGCGATTACCCATGTTCCAATCTTTACATTCCTTGCCTTTCCGGTAAACACGCTGATAAGCACATGAGAAATCACGCCGAAGGCGATGCCGTAGGAAATGTTGTAGGTCATAGGCATCATCGCCAAGGTCAGGAACGCCGGAACGGCATCCTCCGTTTTCAGCCAGTCTATGCTTCTGGCGCAGTTCATCATCATGATCCCCACATAGATGAGCGCCGCCGCTGTCGCGCATCCCGGTACAAGCATCGCGATAGGGCTTAAAAACATGCTGACAAAAAACAGCGCTCCCGTCACCATGGCAGCCATGCCTGTTTTTCCGCCCTCCGCAATGCCGGTGGAAGCCTCCACATAAGAGCTTACCGTGGACGTGCCGCAGACCGCGCCGCACGTGGTGGCTATTGCGTCCGCGAGCATCGCCTTATCAAGGTTTGGCACTTCTCCCTCCTCGGTCAGAAGATTTCCCCTGGCGCATGCTCCGTACAGCGTGCCTATCGTATCAAACATATCCACCAGACAGAACGCAAGCGAAGTCGTCGCAATCAACATAACAAGCTCCGGTACGCTGTGATTTGCCAGGTACGGCGAAAAATTAAAGCCTTCCGTAAAAACCTTGCCGAACGCATGTGTGCCGAAGTCCCCGAATGCCGAAAACGGGTTCAAATTCAGATTTGCCGTAAAGCCCTCATAAAATCCGGGAACGGTAAGACCGAGAAGATAATACAGCGCCGTTCCCCCAAGTATGCCCCATAGCACAGCGCCCTTTACGCGCCTGCAGGTCAGAACCGCGATCGCAATCAAAGCGGCAATCGTGACAAGCATCGGCATAATATCCTTCCACGCCACACTTCCGGAAAGAAGGTTGAAGGAGGCGAGGTTTACATAGGTGGAGGGATCCGCTACCACAATTCCCGAGTCCTTAAGTCCGATGAAGGCGATAAACAACCCGACTCCCGCGGGGATCGCCACCCTTACCGCCGTCGGGATCGCCTCAAATATTTTCTTTCTGAGCCCCGTCACCGTAAGCAGTATGAACAGGACGCCGTCAAGCAGAATGAGCACTAAGGCATTGGCATAGCTTAACCCAAAGCCGAAGCACACCGTATAGACGAAAAACGCGTTGGAACCCATGGCGGACGCCTGCGCCAGCGGCAGGTTCGCCAAAAGTCCTATCAGCACCGTACCGATACAGGCGGAAATCGCTGTCGCGATATAGATAGCGTTGTATGACACCCCGGGAAGCTCCGCAAACATTCCCGAATTGACCATGAGTATGTACGCCATGGTCATAAAGGTCGTAAGTCCTGCCAGCGCTTCCGTTTTCATCGTAGAGCCGGCTTCCTTTATATGAAATATTTTTTCCGGTGATAACTTCATTTCTTACACCCTCGCTTTCTTTCAAAAATTACTCTGTCGTATTTTATATTTTTATGACAAGACTGTTCGCGCCGTCCTTATGCTCGTAGCTAAACCCGCTGACCGAAGCCTTTACAAGCATAACGGAAAGCTCGTCGCCGTCCTCCATAGGATTATAACGTTCTCCATTCCACGCAAAGCGCATTTCCAGACTGTCGTCCTTTTCCGAATATTCCACAGAAACAGTGATAGGAAATTCCACTCCCTGTACCGAAACAAGATTTTGTGCCAGAATTTCCTCATATACGCGGTGAAGGCTGTCCACACGTTTTTGGGGCAGCAGATTTCTTTCCCCGAACCGGCGGATGCTTTCCGACATGGCGATAAAGTCATAGTCTGAAGACTCAATGGAAAGGGTGAGTGTTTTCAGCCGCTTTACAAAGGCGCGTGTCTTATCGCGCTTCGGACTGTCAAAAATCTCATCCGGTGTTCCTTCCTCGTAGACCGTACCCTCATCCATATAGAAAATTCGAGTGGAAACATCATGGGCAAACTGCATTTCATGCGTGACAATCATCATGGTAAGTCCTTCCGACGCGAGCCGCTTCATGACGCTGAGCACCTCGCCCACCATTGTCGGATCGAGCGCCGACGTCGGCTCGTCAAAAAGCACGATTTCGGGATCCATGGCAAGTGTGCGGGCTATCGCAACTCTCTGTTTTTGTCCGCCCGAAAGCTCGTCGGGGTAGCTTGTCGCCTTCTGCGCCATTCCCACCATGCGCAAAAGCTTCATTCCATACGCGATTGCTTCCTGTCTCGGTACGCCCTTTAACACAGTGGGCGCGAGAATTACATTTTCTATTACCGTCAAATGCCCGAACAGGTTGAAGGACTGGAACACCATACCCATACGCTGTCTGAGCATATTAAGGTTTACTTTTTTATCCGAAGTATCCTCTCCGAAAACTTTAATCTCACCGCCCGTCGGCGTTTCAAGACGGTTGATACAGCGCAGCAGCGTGGATTTTCCTGTGCCGGACGGTCCGATAACGGTTATGACATCGCCCTTATAAATATCCGCGCTGACGTCCGCGAGCGGCGTAACATTCGGATAGGATTTTTTAAGATGTGAAATCGCAATGACAGGCTCAGTGCCGCGTGTCGCTTCCGTCGGATTTTCGGTTCTTTGATTTGTATCGGACGCTTTTTCGGCGTTCTCGATAATTGCAGTGAGACGGCGTGCCTTTTTGCGGCGGGCGCTTACGCCGATTCTCCTTTCGGCGATACCCAAAAGCGAGGTCAGCACCCACGCCAGTACGAAGTATATGACAGCCGACGCTATAAGAGGAAAGAACGCTTCAAAGGTACGGCTGCGGATAAGGTCGGTGGCCTTCGTAAGATCATGCACCGCGATATATCCCACAACCGAGGTCATTTTTACCATGGAAATAAACTCGCCCTTATAGACCGGAAGTATATGCCGCAGCGCCTGCGGGGCGATAATTTTGGTAAAGGTTTTCACACGTCCGAAGCCGATTGCCGTGGCAGCCTCCCACTGTCCCGCATCAACCGCGTCTATGCCGGTACGCATCATTTCGGACACGTACACCGCAAAATTTATGGAAAACGCCACTATTGAAACAACTATTCCGTTAAGCTGTGTCTTTGCAAACACCACATAAAACAGTATCATCAGCAGCACAAGCACGGGTATGCCCTGAAGCAGGCGTATAAATCCCGCGGTAATGCCGGAAACCGCCGAAAAACGGCTTCTGCGCAAAAGACACAGCCCAAAGCCCAGTATTGTGCCGAACAGCGCCGCGAACACGGAAATCACAAAGGTCACCCAAAGACCGGAAAGAATCATTTTCCAGCGGTTTTCCTGAATAAATGTCTTGTTAAAGCTCGCGGATAAGCCGCTGAGGAAACCGACGCTTTCCTGCGTTGAAGCTATACCCATATCCTCCGCTCGAACAATAAGCACCATTCCGCCTATATAGTGCGGCTCAGCAAGATCAATACTCTCCCTGCGTTCGTCCGTTATGCTGATGGAGCCGGAAACAATATCGGCTCTCCCGCTTGCAAGCATGGGAATAAGTGAGTTAAAGTTTCCCTGCGTAGTCTCTAGCTTCATACCGAGTTCTTTTGCGATAAGAGAAACAAGCTCCACCTCCAGTCCGAGCGACTGACCGTTTCCGCCGACATAGCTCATAGGCTCCAGCGTGGAATCGTGAACATATCGAAGGGTACCGTTGGGCGCGTCGTAATCACCTATGTCTATCGTCTTTTGGCTATCGTCCGCCCCGAACCATTTTTCACGGAGCGTCTGCAATGTTCCGTCGGTCTCATATTTTTCGATGATTGCGTTTACCTTCTCCGTCAGCGGGCTGCCCTTTGGCAAACCAAGTCCGTAGCTGTCGGGCGCTACCTTTTCGGGGAATATTGCAAGCTCGGGCTGACGCGCCACGGCAAGCTCGGCTATCGGCATATCATTTATTATCGCATCCAGCGTTCCCGTCTTAAGCGCCAGCAGCTGCGAGGAAAAGTCATCATAATATTGGGGGATCGTACCGTCCACAACTTCGTCAAGCAGTTTGTCTTGAACCGTTCCGGTCATCATTCCCACTTTTTTGCCGGAAAAATCCTGCAGGCTTTGAAAACGCGCGCCGCCGGAGCTTCCCGCAACCACAGCGACTATTCCGCCCGTATAATTCGGCTCGGAGAAGTACACCTTTTCGGCTCTCTCCTCGGTCACGGTAAAGCCGGAGGCGCCCATGTCATACTTGCCGGACTCCACACCAGAAAGGAAAGAAGCCGACTCCACACTATGGATATTCAGTCCGTAGCCGTATGCCTTACAGAAACGCGCGGCAATATCCACATCATACCCCACCGTCTTATTGTCCTTTACATAGGCAAACGGCGCATTCCCGAGCTTTAGAGCAAGCTCTACCGTGCCGTTCGACGCGGGCAGGCTTTCAAGGGCTTCAACGGTCTTTCGGCTCTCGTCCGAACCGAACCAGACGTCCTCCAGCTCTTCAAGAGTACCGTCGGCTTTCAGCTCGGCAAGAAATCGGTTGAGTTCATCGCGCAAGCGTTTTCCCTTGTCCGTTTTCGGAAACGCGAACGCGTAACTGTCGTCTGTCAGACGTTCCGGCAGATAGGCAACGCCGTCGCTTTCCGAACACAACACGCGCGCTGTCGGCTCGTCTGTGAGGAAAGCGGCGATCCTTCCCTGCTTGACTGCTGCCGCCATATCCGAATATTCATTGTAATATTTTTTGTCGGCGTCCCGTATAAATTCATCGGTGTACCGGTCAAAGGTGCTTCCGGTCAAAACGCCGACAGTCTGTCCGTCCAGCTGACGTATATCGGTTATCGTCTCGCTTTTCTCACCGCTTCCCGCACAACCCGCAAGAAACAGACATATCAAAATCATCGGAACAAACCTGTAAAGGCAGAATTTCTTATTCAACCGTATCACTCCTCTTTTTCGTCGTGTTAATCTTTAAGCGCCGAATCCATCCAGTCACAGGACGGCATAAAGCTTCTGTCCGTATAGGCGTCGTCCGCGACATCCGAAAGATTTTTTACCGTAATATCCTGTCCCGACATGACCTGCTCCTGCGTCACCACCACGGACGGGATCTCCATCCACATTCCCGGGTTTTCATAATAGCAGGAAGCCGCTTTAATATCGTCATACCTGTCCGCCATTTCCAAAGCCAGAACGCGGCAGGCAAATTCTCCGTTCAGCGTCCAGTTTGTCGTGGCGCATGCCTTCCAGTTTTTGCCTTCCGCCATAAGCTCAATATCCTCGTCACAAATATCCACAGATACCATAGGAATGTCGCTGTCCAATTCCCGCAGCGCTTGATATACTCCCCTTGCATATGCGTCATAGCAGCACCATACAGCGTCTATTTCACCGTCATTGTATTTTTCGATAACGTTCTTTGCCGTTTCCTGCATGGACGATACCGGATTTAGGTGATCCTCGGGAGCTATCTGCTCAAGCGTCTTTATCCGTCCGTCCGTTTCATAAGGCTCATAGCCGACCTGGCGGCGGTCAAAAGCGGCAATGTAGTTTTCCTCCTGTACCTGCAGGATATTGACCGGTTCGTTGTTCGCCGCTTTGTCAGGATACATTGCTAAAATCTCATCCACCAGCGCCGCCGCAAGTCCGGAATCCTGCTGGAACAGCTGAACCACGCCGTCAATCGTTTGCGTTTCCCCATTTTCATCTTTAAAAGAGGTGTCAAATGTCGCTATTTTCAAATTCGGATATTCTTCCAGCACGTCCGTCAGAAAATCCCACGCGTAAGTTTCTCCGCCGTGCGACACCAGAAGTCCGTCATAGCCGTCCTTTGCGCATTGCAAAATTCTGTTCTGCCATTCCTCGTCGCTGTCCTCGCAGAAAAAAGTATCCGCCTCCATGCCGAGCGCTTCAGCCGTTTCTGTAAACGACTCCGACCACAGCTCAAAAATGGGTGAGGAGGACATATACATGATGTACGCTACTTTTTTCCCTTCCACCGGATTGTTTTCCGTCGGATTATTTTCGTTTGGGGCGCAGCCCGCCAGACAGGCTGCAATCATAGCGACCGTCATAAGTAATGTAATTATTTTTTTCATTTTCAATCTCCTTAATGTTTCTTTAATTACAAAAGTCCGTTATCCCTTGCCAGGTTTTCAATGCTTCTGTCGTAGGTCGCTTCCGCTTCTTTTGAAAAGAAGCAGCCCGGGACGCCCTCGTTGTTGTCACGATGATGCGCTACGCAGGCGCAGCATTTCCCGTGACGCGGACAGTCATAAGTACATGGGCATGGTCTGTTGTTGTCACAAGCGTTCATAAATAATCCCTCCTATTTTTTATAAGCGGTAGTTTTTTCCGCATAATTCTACATAAATACATTATATACCAATATTCGTATCTTTGCAATAGAACTTTTACGCAAATCTCATATTCGATTGCATGTCACACTTGATATGCTGTATTTCAGCGGTATACTCACCTGTAAGTGTATATGGTCGGGACATACTTCGCCTTCTATACTTCGGCGCAAATACGATATGGTACTTGCAATTCCATTTAGTATGTGCTAAACTGTTTGTGGTATTATTTTTATTATTCATCTTAATATCCTCCAATTTTGTATTCTTTATTGTAACTGGCAGGTCACAATATTATTATACAAAATTGGAGTTTTTTGTCTGCCTCATCGGCTTTAGCCTCTTTTGAACCACGCGACTGTCGCGTGGTTTTCTGTATACAGGAACTGCCGCGGAGCAAAAGCTCCGCGGCAGTGTTTTCTCATATATCAAGAAAGGATAAGATTTATGAAAGCAAAAATTTCCACGCGTCTCACAGTACCGATATAATCACCCTTTCGGGATAATTCATACGCCGCGCGTGATGCGGGAGAACAAAGGCGTTTCCCGCATCTGCGCGAAGCATAAATCATCACTCTTTGCGGCAGGCGAGTCCGAGCAAATACACCTTTGCGAATTTCCGCTCGGTCTTGCCAAGGGATTGATAAATCTCCATGATTTCACTGTAATCATTATTTTTCTTCTCAATACCCGCGAAAAAAGCTGTCATGGAAATATCAAATCCCGCACAGATTTTTTTCAGAGTTTTAATCGACGGATCCCCGCCGCGATTGAGTATGGTGCTGAGCGAGGACTGCGCAATCCCGCATTGCGACGCTAACTCGTAGTACGTCCAGCCTCGCTCACGGCACAGTTCTTTGATGTGATCGGAAATTTCCATCGGGTTATACTCCCCTTTCTTCAGATTCATTCCTTAATCATTGATATACGTATACCGCTGCGCTGCACAAGCGAAAATTTACTTTATAATTCTACAATATTTTCGCAAAATCTCATAAGGATCAACGCTACCTGAGCACGTGTCGCTGTGCCTGTAGGCGCAAGCTCGGTGTCGCTCATGCCTGTAATTACTCCTGCCGCGTTAGCCCAGCTAAGCGATGTGGAAGCCCAATCGCTTACCGAAGCAGCGTCGGAATACTTGGACAAATCAGCT
>CANQQS010000016.1 GCA_947626045.1 uncultured Clostridia bacterium
TTGTTCGCCGAGAAGCGCTGTATGAAGCTCTGCAGCTCCTTTATTTTTTCCTCCGCCTTCTTGTTCTGCTGCTTTATAAGCGCCTGAACCATCTGGCTCGACTCGTACCAGAACTCGTAGTTTCCGACGTACATCTTGACCTTGGAATAATCTATATCGACAATGTGCGTGCATACGACGTTAAGGAAATATCTGTCGTGCGACACTACTATAACGGTACCTTCGTAGTCGAGCAGGAAGTTTTCGAGCCACTCTATCGCCTGCAAATCGAGACCGTTCGTCGGCTCGTCCATGAGAAGTATGTCGGGGTTGCCGAAAAGCGCCTGCGCAAGCAGAGCCTTGACCTTTTCGTTACCGTCAAGCTCCGCCATCGTCTTGTAAAGCGTACTCTCGTCAAGACCGAGTCCCTGCAACAGCTTTGACGCGTTCGACTCCGCCTCCCAGCCGTCCATTTCCGCAAATTCCGCCTCGAGGTCGGCGGCTCTTAAGCCGTCCTCGTCGGAGAAATCCTCCTTCATATACAGGGCGTCCTTCTCCTTCATTATATCGTACAGCTTTTTGTCGCCCATTATGATTGTGTCGAGAACCGTGTATTCGTCGAACGCGAAATGATCCTGCTTCAGCACCGACATGCGGCAGTTTGGATCTATCGTCACTTCGCCCGTCGTCGAGTCAAGCTCGCCCGACAGGATTTTAAGAAATGTGGACTTACCCGCGCCGTTCGCGCCGATTACGCCGTAGCAGTTGCCCGGCGTGAATTTGAGGTTTACGTCCGAAAAAAGGTTCTGCCCGCTGAAGTTCAGGCTCAGATTTGTTACGTTTATCATTTATTTTCACCCGATTTAGTTGATTTTACCAATAAATTATACTATAATAATCATATAATTGCAAGCAAAAAAACGACATATGGGGAACTAAGATGAAAAGCGGCAGATTTTTAAGAACGGGCTTTACCACCGGAAGCTGCGCCGCAGCTGCCGCGAAGGCGGCTGTGAGCGCGCTCGTGACGGGCGAAATACGTAAAAGCGTAAGCATACCGCTCCCGTCGGGCGGCAGAGCCGAAATAGAAATAACGGACGTGAAAATTACGGGAGATACAGCGTCCGCGTCGGTAATAAAGCACAGCGGCGATGACCCCGACGTGACGGACGGCATAATTATCTGCGCGTCGGTCAGGAAAACGGCGCGCGGCGTGACGGTTGACGGCGGTGAGGGTATAGGCAGAGTGACGCGTGAGGGGCTTGACCGCGCTGTCGGCGAAGCCGCGATTAACAGCGTGCCGCGCCGAATGATACGCGAAGCCGCGCTCGAGGCTCTGGGTGAATATGACGGCGGCGTCGAGATTATTATTTCCGCGCCGCATGGAAAGGAAATCGCAAAAAAGACCTTCAATCCGCGTCTTGGCATAGAGGGCGGCATTTCGATTCTCGGCACGAGCGGCATAGTCGAGCCGATGAGCGAAAAGGGACTTCTCGACACGATTTTTCTGGAGCTTAAAATGCGCCATGCCGAGGGACACAAAACGGCTGTGCTTGTCCCCGGTAATTACGGAGAGGAATTTGCGGCGCGTGAAATGAATATAAAAAACGCCGTCCAATGCTCGAATTACATTGGCGATGCGCTCGATTACGCGCAGGATTTAGGCTTTAAGAGCGTCCTGATTATCGCGCACATGGGCAAGCTTGTAAAGCTCGGCAGCGGTATCATGAACACACATTCGCGCTGCGCCGACGGTCGCATGGAAACTCTCGCCTTGTGCGCTGCGATCGCCGGGTATAAGAACTTTGCAAAAATACTCGGCTGCGCGACGACGGACGAAGCGTATGAGTATATAAGGGACACTAAAACTATAGATATTTTACTGGACAGGATAGACATGTATTTGAAACGCCGCTCGGAGCTAAAAACGGGAGCGGTGATGTTCTCGAACAGGTACGGCGTGATAGGCAAAACGAAGGACGCGGACGAAATTATAAAGGAGATATAAATGGTACATTTTGTGGGAGCGGGCAGCGGCGCGCCCGACCTTATAACGCTGCGCGGCAAACGGCTTCTGGAGGAAGCGGACATTATAATATACGCCGGTTCGCTCGTGAACGCCGCGCTTCTCGAATACGCGGATGGGGACACTAAAATATACGACAGTTCACGTATGACGCTCGGCGAGGTCGTGGACGTGATGCGATGCGGGGACACTAAAAATATAGTGCGGCTTCACACCGGCGACACCTCGATATACGGCGCGGTAAGGGAGCAGATGGACGTGCTTGAAAAAATGGGCATAGAATACGACGTATGTCCCGGCGTGTCGTCCTTCTGCGGCGCGGCTGCGGCTTTAAGGGCGGAGTACACGCTTCCCGGAGTGTCGCAGACGGTGATAATAACGCGCGCGGAGGGCAGAACGCCCGTACCGGAGCGCGAAACGATACGCTCACTCGCACAGCACGGCGCGACAATGATAATTTTCCTGTCGGCAGGCATGACGGAAAAGCTCCAGCAAGAGCTTACCGCCGGCGGCTATCCGCCCGACACGCCCGCCGCGATCGTGTACAAGGCAACATGGGCGGACGAGAAGGTTATGCGCTGCACAGTGGGGACACTAAACGAAACGGCGAAGGCGAACGACATAACGAAAACGGCTCTCATAACGGTCGGCGATTTTTTGGGCGATGATTACGAGCTGTCGAAGCTGTACGACGAAACCTTCCAAACCTCTTACAGAAAGGGCGTGGAGAAATGAAAATTGCCGCGATAGCTTTCACGGAGCGCGGCGGCAATGTCGCGAAGCTCCTAAAAGACAAAATGAACGCCGACGGCTTTATCATATACACACACCCAATGGGCGGACTTAAAGCGTTCGCTAGTCTTGACGAGGTGACGCGTCTTGCGTGGGAAGGTTACGACGCGCTTGTGTTCGTCGGGGCGTGCGGAATAGCCGTGCGCGCCGCCGCGCCGTACATAAGGAACAAGGCGGAGGACAGAGCCGTCGTCGCGGTGGACGAGGCGGGACACTACGCCGTTTCGCTGCTGTCGGGACACATCGGCGGCGCGAACGCGCTCGCTGAAAGTGTGGCGCGTATCACCGGCGGCGAAGCCGTAATAACGACAGCCACGGACATAAACGGCAAATTCGCCGTTGACACGTTCGCGGTATGTAACAATTTGCACATCAGGGACACTAAAATTATAAAGGAAATATCGTCGCGCGTGCTTCACGGCGAGCCTGTCGGACTTGTGTGCGACGCCAAAGCGAAAAACATTCCCGACATTTTCACCGACCGCGCCGACGCGGGAATCTGCATAAGCGCGGAGGAGAAAAAGCCGTTCGACATAACGCTCAACCTCTACCCGAAAACGACCGTAATAGGCATCGGCTGTCGCCGCGGCGCGGATAACATAGAGGAGAGCGCGCTTGAATTTTTGAGGCAGAACAATATAAGCGTACACTCGCTGTGCGCCGCCGCGACGATCGACATTAAAAAGGACGAGCGCGGCATAAAGGAGCTTTGCGAAAAATACGGTCTGGAGCTTCTGACGTTCACTGCGGCGGAGCTTGGGGACACTAAAGGCAGCTTTACCGCGTCGGATTTTGTGAAGAAAACGGTCGGCGTAGATAACGTGTGCGAGCGCGCCGTGTGCGCCGCAGGCGCGGAGCTTACGCATAAAAAGACCGCAGCGGACGGCGTGACGTTCGCACTGGGGACACTAAAATCCACGGTTGATTTCGGAAGGGGACACTAAATGGAGATATACGTAGTGGGAACGGGAGCGGGCAGCGAGGACGGACTGACGCGCGAGGCAAGGAAAACGCTTGAAAGCGCGGATTTAATCGTCGGCTACACCGTTTACACCGACCTTGTAAAAGCGTTTCTTCCGCAAAAGGAATACTATTCGACAGGCATGCGCGGCGAAAAGGAACGGTGCGTTTACGCGATAAACGCGGCGCGCGGGGGTAAAAGGGTATGCGTCGTGTGCGGCGGCGATGCGGGCGTGTACGGCATGACGTCGCTGCTTTACGAGCTTACGGCAGACGACGCGGACATCGAGATACGTGCGGTTGCGGGAGTGAGCGCGATGCTTTCGGGCGCGGCTCTTGTCGGCGCGCCGCTCGGTCATGACTTCGCGGTGATAAGCCTCAGCGACCTTTTAACGCCGTGGGAAACGATAGAAAAACGGCTTGCCTGCGCCGCTGAGGGCGATTTTGTGATTTGCCTTTACAACCCGTCCTCGAAAAACCGCGCGGATTACCTGCGCCAAGCGTGCAACATTATAATGAAATACAGGGACACTAAAATCGTCTGCGCCGCCGCGAGGAACATCGGCAGAGACGGCGAGGAATACGCCGTTATGACGCTCGGCGAAATGGCGGACTACAAGGCGGACATGTTCACGACCGTCTTTATCGGCAGCACAAAAACGCGCGAAATCAAGGGCAGAATGGTAACGCCGAGAGGCTATAAGTGACGCGGAGGGAGAAGCAATATGTGCGATGTGATTTTGTTCGGCGGCACGAGCGAGGGACGCCGATTAGCCGAATTTCTGCGTGACAGCGGCATAAAGCATATCGTGTGCGTCGCGACGGAGTACGGCGCGGAGCTTTTGCAGGGCTGCCGCGTACGCGTAGGCAGAATGGACGAGCGTGAAATGTCTGAATTTTTCGCGAAAACGAAGCCGAAAATCGTCGTTGACGCGACGCACCCTTACGCTGACAAGGTGACGGAAAACATAAAAAAAGCGTGTACATGCCGTTATTTGCGTGTGACACGAGAAGAAACGGACATGAGTTTAGGCGTAACGGTCGGCAGCGCTAAGGAAGCGGCGGAGCATTTGTCAAACACGAGCGGAGAAATACTGCTCACCACCGGTTCAAAGGAAATATCGGAGTTTTCCGCGCTTGCCGCAAGAGCCTACGCCCGTGTGCTGCCGTCGGACGAGTCGGTAGCGGCTTGCATACGCGCCGGATTTTCGCCGGAGCGGATAATAAGCGCCGCGCCGCCGTTTACGGAGGAAGAAAACATCGCGGTAATACGCGAAAAAAACATAAAATACCTTGTGACCAAAAGCAGCGGAGCAAGCGGCGGATTTGACGCGAAAATCGCCGCCGCGCGGAAAACGGGCGCGGAGTGCGTCATAATACGCCGCCCGATGCGCGAGAGCGGGCTTTCGGTCGGGGAAGCAAAGAAAAAAATAACGGAGCTGATAAAATGAATGTGTACATAATCGGCGCGGGCATGGGCAGTGCGGAATATCTTACCCTTGCCGCGCGTAAAAAAATAGAAAACGCGGATATTATAATCGGCCCGAAGCGCGTAACAGAGCCTTATTCGCGCGGAAAAGAGACGCATTTTGAGTACGAAGCCGACAAAATAATGCGGATAATAAACGGCGCGGGCGATAAAAATATCGCCGTGCTTTTTTCGGGCGACGCGTCGTTTTTCAGCGGCGCGGCGCGTCTTGCCAAGCTTTGCCCCGACGCGGAAACCGAGCCGGGAATAAGCAGCGCGTCATATTTCTGCGCCAAAATCGGCGTGAGCATGGACGATATGAAAGTTGTGAGCCTGCACGGGCGCAAATGCAACATAGTGAGCGAAACGCGCCGAAACAAAAAGACGTTCGCGCTGCTCGGCGAAAATCCGTGCGGAAAGCTGTGCGAATACGGTCTCGGCGGCGCGCGTGTATACATAGGCGAAAATCTCTCATACGAAAACGAAAAAATATATCACGGCACGGCGGAGGACTTCAAAAACACCGTACTGCCGCCGCTGTCGGTAATCGTGATAATAAACGAAAACGCGTCGCCGCGCGTCAGGAGTGGCATAAACGACTGCGAATTTATAACGGGCGGCGTGCCGATGACAAAATCTGCTGTGCGCGCCGTGACGGCTGCGCGGCTCGAAACCGAACCCGACAGCGTTGTGTACGACATAGGCGCGGGCACGGGTACGGTCAGCGTTGAAGCCGCGCTCGCCGCGTATAAGGGAACGGTGTACGCGATTGAGAAAAATCACGAGGCGGCGGAGCTTATACGCGCGAACGCGGTAAAATTCATGTGCGACAACATTGTTGTCATAGAGGGAGCCGCGCCCGACGCTTTGGACGGTTTACCCAAACCCGACAGAGTGTTTATAGGCGGCTCGTCGGGGACACTAAAACAGACGATTAAAAAATGCAGCTGCGGCAGAATCGTCGTAAACGCCGTAACAGTCGAGACGCTCACGGGGACACTAAAATCCTTCGAAGAACTCGATTACGAATACGATATTGAGCAAATAAACGCGTCGTACGCGCGGAAAATCGGCGGATACAACATGCTCACAGCCCACAACGGCGTGTTTGTGATAAGCGGAAGGAGGAAGGCGGAGTGAAGCGCGTAATGTTCGCCGGAGAGCGCAGCGGCTGCGGTAAAACGACCGTCACCTGCGCGTTTATGCGCGCGGCCGCGGAGCGCGGTCACAGAGTTTCCGCTTTCAAATGCGGTCCCGACTACATTGATCCGATGTTCCACAAGACGGTACTCGGCGCGGACGCGTACAATCTCGACAGCTTTCTGATGAGCGGCGACGTGATAAATTATCTGCTCGCGAAAAACAGCGGCGATATTAACGTTATCGAGGGCGTTATGGGTTTTTACGACGGCATGGGCTTTACCGATAAGGGCAGTTCGCACGAGCTTTCCGAAATAACCGACACGCCCGTAATCCTCATTGTTGACTGCGGCGGCAGGAGCCTGTCGGCGGCTGCGGCGGTCAAGGGATTTAAGGAGTTTAAGGAAAATAAAATCGCGGGCGTTATTTTCAACAACCTGAAGGACAGCCTCTACGCGGATATGGCGCGCGAGTGCCGCGAGGTCGGCGTTGAGCCGCTCGGGTACATGCCGCGCGTAAGCGGCGCGGAGATAGAGAGCAGACATCTCGGACTTGTGACGGCTGCCGAAATCGGGGACATAAAAAACAAGATACGCATACTCGGCGAACAGGCAAAAAAGACGATAGACATAGACCGCATACTTGAAATCGCGGAGCGCGGGGACACTAAAACGAATTTTACGCCGCCCAAAAAAATCGCGGACGTTAAAATAGCTGTCGCGCGTGACAAGGCGTTTTGCTTTTACTACGCCGACAATCTGGATTTGCTCAAATCTCTCGGCGCGCGCCTTTTGTTTTTCAGTCCGCTCGAAAACGAGAGCGTACCCGACTGCGACGGTATAATCATAGGCGGCGGCTACCCCGAACTATATGCGGACGTTCTTGCGAAAAATACGGGGACACTAAAATCACTGCGCGCAAAAATACTCGGCGGCGCGCCGTGCATAGCGGAGTGCGGCGGATTTATGTACCTGCACGAAAGCATAACGGTAGGCGGCGAAAAACACGGCATGGTCGGCGTAATCGAGGGAACGTGCCGCAAAACCGATCGTTTGCAGCGGTTCGGGTACATGGAAATGACGGCGCGGCGCGACAACATTCTCTGCAAACGGGGACACAAAATCCGCTCGCGCGAGTTTCACTATTTTGACAGCACGAGCCCCGGAAACGGCTTCACCGCTCAAAAAAACGGAAGGTCGTGGGAATGTGTGCATGCCGAGGGAAATCTTTTCGCGGGATTTCCGCACCTGCACTTTTACTCGGACTTGACGCTTGCCGAAAATTTTATAAAAAGCTGTGAGGAATACAAATGCAAAAGATAAAGGAAATCGACAAATCCGTTTACGACGCGGCGCGCGAGTGGTGGAAAAGCATTGCTAAGCCCTTGGGAAGCCTCGGCGCGTTAGAGGAAATTGTGTCGCGCATAGCGGCGGCGCAGGGGACACTAAAACCCAACATATCGAAGCGGCGCGTACTCGTAATGTGCGCCGACAACGGCGTTACGAGCGAGGGCGTGACGCAGACAGATTCCTCCGTCACATCACTTGTAGCGGAAAATATAACGCGCGAAACAGCGTGCGTAAGCCTTGCCGCGCGCACGGCGCACGCGGACGTTACAGCCGTTGACGTCGGCATGGCGCGCGACGCGGCGGGGACACTAAAACGAAAAATAAGACGCGGTACGGGCAATATTTTAAAGGAACGCGCCATGACGTGCGAGGAAGCGGAAAAAGCCGTACAGCTCGGTATCGACCTCGCGGCGGAGAGCGCGGACGAAGGGTACAAAATACTCGTCGCCGGCGAAATGGGCATAGGCAACACTACCACAAGCGCTGCTGTTGCGTGCGTGCTGCTCGGCATATCGCCCGAAACCGCCGCAGGACGCGGCGCGGGACTGTCGGACGAGGGACTCAAACGCAAGATAGAAGTCATAGAAAAATCCATACTGTTGCATAATCCCGACAAAAATGATATAATAGACGTGATTTCAAAGGTCGGCGGACTTGACATAGCCGCAATGACGGGCGTTTTTATAGGCGGCGCGCTGCGCGGTCTGCCCGTCGTAATAGACGGCTTCATATCGTCGGTCGCGGCGCTCTGCGCGAAACGGCTCTGCCCGAGCTGCGGCGGTTACATAACAGCGTCACACGTGTCAAACGAAGGCTGCGCGGAGGAAATACTCAATGTACTCGGTTTAACCGCGCCGATACGCGCCGAAATGTTCCCGGGCGAGGGGACGGGCGGCGTGATGCTTCTGCCGCTTCTCGACGCGGCGATAGAAATATTCAATGAAATGCCGACGTTTGAGGATATAAATCTGGAGAGATACAGGGAGTACAAATAATGCTTATTTTGGTAACGGGCGCAAGCGGCTCGGGCAAAAGCGGGTTCGCGGAAAACACGGCTATGCGCTTCGGAACGCGCGTGACTTACATAGCCGCGATGAAGCCCGAAGGCGCGGAGGCGCAAAAACGCATAGACCGCCACCGCGTGATGCGGCGCGGCAAGGGTTTTCACACGGTCGAGCGTTACACGGACATTAAAAGCCTCGACGTGCGCACACCGGCGATTTTGGAGTGTCTGCCCAACCTTCTGGCGAACGAGATGTTTTCTCCCGAAGGCTGCGGCGCAGATAATGCGGAGGACGAAACAGCCGAAGGCATAAGGACGCTTGCTGCAAAGTGCGAAAAGCTTGTCATCGTAACGGACGAGGTCGGCTCGGACGGCATAACGTACGGCGCGGCGACCGAGAAATACAAAAAAATTCTCGGCTCGCTGAACCGCCGCATAGCGCACGCGGCTGACGAGGTTTACGAGGTGGTATGCGGCATACCGATGAAGATAAAACAGGAGGGACAGCCATGCGCATACTGAAATCACTCTGCGCCGCGTTTTCCGTGTATTCGAGAATACCCGTCCCGTCGGTAAAGCCCGACACGAGATACACGCTGTGCTTCCTGCCGCTCGTCGGCGCGGCGGTAGGCGCGCTGCTTTTGCTGTGGTTTTACATATGCTCCCTCGCGGACGTAAACAGAATGTGCTTCGCGGCTGTGGCAGCCGTACTGCCGCTGCTCGTGACGGGCGGCATACACGCCGACGGCTACATCGACACGAGCGATGCGCTGTCCTCGTACGGCACGAAGGAGAAAATGCTTGAAATACTCAAAGATCCGCACGTCGGCGCGTTCGGCATAATAGCGGCAATCGCTTATTATATCTTGTTTTTCGGGTTTATGACCGAAATTTCAACATACAACGAGGCGGTAACGGCAGCAGTCGGCTTTGTACTGTCGCGGTCGCTGTGCGCGCTGGAAATCATGCTTATGCGCGGCGCGAAAAACAGCGGTATGCTGTACTCGGTGTCGTCGGACGCGAATAAACCGGCGACGGTATGCGTGTCGGCATTGCTGACAGCCGCGTGCGCCACTGCGGCGGTAATGCTCGGCGCGTGGTCGGGCATTCTCGTCATACTCTGTCAGTCGGCACTTGTGCTTTATTATAAATTTTTTGTTGCAAAGAAAATAGGCGGCATAACGGGCGACACCTGCGGATATTTTATACAGATGAGCGAGCTTTTAACGGTAATCGCGGTTGTGGTGGGCGGCAGACTCGCGCCGTTTTTGATATGATAAAGGAGCGTAATTTATGATTTTTGTAACGGGCGGCGCATACGCCGGAAAAACGGAGTACGTAAAAAACAATTTCGGCGAAAACAAAATTACGGTAAACGGACTGCATAAGATAATAAGGGACGCGATGGCAAACGGTCTTGACCCATACGATAAGGCGGAAAAAATCCTCGCGGACAATCCTGACATAGTGATTTGCGATGAGGTGGGGAGCGGCATTGTGCCAATGGACGCGTTCGAGCGCGGGTGGCGCGAGACGGTCGGACGCATAAGCTGTATGTTCGCCGAGAGAGCCGACGCCGTTATAAGAGTGGTTTGCGGAATAGGAGTAAAGCTCAAATGAAAATTGCACTGATACGCCACGGCGAAACGCGCGCAAACCGCGGGGGACGCTACATCGGCACGACTGACGAACCGCTTGTCTCGACCGACGCACTGCGGTATTCGTACCCCGATTGCGAACGGATAGTCGTAAGCCCGCTGCGGCGGTGCGTCGAAACGGCAAAATTTATTTACCCCGACCGCAAGCTTACGGTTTGCAGCGACCTTCGCGAATGTGATTTCGGCGATTTCGAGAACAAGTCCTACGAGGAATTGAAGGATAACGAATATTACAAACGCTGGCTTGAGTCGAACGGAACGCTGCCGTTCCCGAACGGCGAGAGCCGAGAGGAATTTGAAACGCGCTGCGTGAGGGGCTTTTACAATTCGCTTGACGGCGCGGAAAACGCCGCGTTCGTCGTACACGGCGGCACGATCATGGCTGTGATGCACGCTCTTTACGGCGGATTTTATGAGTACCGCCTGCGCTGCGGCGGAATGATACGCTTTGAATACGACCCCGTACAAAAAACGGCGGGCGAATACATCATGGAGGGAAACGCATGACGATATACGATGTAATAACGTGCCAGTTTGCGGCTGTCGCTGTCGCGTATTTTCTCGACCTTTTGCTGGGCGACCCGAATTTCGCGCTGCACCCCGTACGGCTTATGGGGAAGCTTATCGACCTTTTTGAAAAAGCGGCGCGCGCACTGTTCCCGAAAACGAAGAACGGCGAAATCGCGGGCGGAGCCGCTATGGCGGTGTTCGTGATTGCCGTTTGCGGCGGCGTGCCGTTTGCGATTTTGTTTTTCGCGTACAGGTACAATATGATTTTGGGCGCGTGCGTCGAGGCGGTGATAGGGTATTTTATGCTTTCGGCGCGTGATCTCGCAGGCGCGGGCAGGGATGTTTACCACGCGCTTCTGTCCGGCGACGTCGAGGAGGCGCGCCGCGAGGTGAGCATGATAGTCGGACGTGACACGGACAGGCTCGACGACGCGGGTATAGCGCGTGCGGCGGTGGAAACAGTCGCGGAAAACACGAGCGACGGAGTTGTCGCGCCGCTGTTTTACATGGCGATTGGCGGAGCGGTGCTCGGCTGCGTGTACAAGGCGATAAACACCATGGATTCAATGGTCGGCTACAAAAATGACGCTTACATAAATTTCGGCAGATTTGCCGCGCGGCTCGACGACGCGGCGAATTTTATACCGTCGAGAATTGCCGCGCTTTTAATGATTGTCTCGTCGTTCCTGCTCGGCTTTGACGCGGGTAACGCGGCGTATATACACAAACGCGACTCGCGCAAACACGCAAGCCCCAACAGCGCGCAGACAGAGTCGGTTGCGGCGGGCGCGCTGCGTATCATGCTCGGCGGCGATGCGTACTATTTCGGTAAGCTGCACAAGAAGCCGACGATAGGCGACGATTTGAGGGATATTCGCTACGATAATATTATACAGACGAACAGAATGATGTACCTCACGTCATTCCTCGCCGCGGTGATATTCCTCGCCGCAAAATTTGCGTCACGCTACGCGGTGGAATATATAGGTGTGCTGATAGAGATGATGTAAGTGGTGAGCCTTCCCCTTGATGGGAAGCCTCGTATACCGTAGGGGCGACCCTTGCGGTCGCCCTCCGTGAGCCTCCCCTACTAGGGGAGGTGTCGGCAGAGCCGACAGAGGGGTTTTGAAATTATTATAAATAAACCCCTCAGTCACGCTGTGCGTGACAGCTCCCCTATTAGGGGAGCCTTACGTAGGGGCGGTCACCGGTCGCCAGCGGGCGACCGCAAGGGTCGCCCCTACATCCGTACTTTTACCTATGTGCCGTAGGGGCTGGCGCCCTCGACAGCCCGCAAATGAGGACATTCTCACCCCCAAATCAAACAAAAAGGACAACGTTATGAAAAAATACGAACACGGCGGGAACATTCGCGGTAAAAACGTGCTTTACGATTTTTCCGTGAACACGAACCCGCTCGGAACGGACAAAAGAATAACCGCCGCAGCTGCCGCCGCGATAAAAAAATGCGGCGCGTATCCCGACGCGGACTACACCGACCTTCGTGAAGCAATCGCGCGGTACGAGGGCGTGAACGCCGAAAATATTGCCGTGTCGAACGGCGCGTCGGAGATGATTTTTGCGGTTGTGCGCGCCGTTATGCCGAAAAAAGCGGTGCTCGCAAGCCCGACGTTCTCCGAGTACGAGCGCGCCTTAACGAGTGTCGGCTGCGACATATCGTACTGCGCGCTCAAGGAGGAAAACGATTTTCGGACGGAGCGTGACATTCTCGACCTGCTTGACGGCGCGGATATGGCGTTTCTGTGTAATCCAAACAACCCCACAGGCACGCTCTGCGGCTCGGATATTATCCGCGAAGCGGCGAAAAGAACCGTGTGCATCGCGGACGAGTGCTTCATGGATTTTACGGACGGCGCGAGCGCGAAGGGCATAACGCCCGTGATAAAGGCGTTTACGAAAACGCACGCGCTCGCGGGACTGCGTATCGGCTATCTGATCGCGGACGCGGAATTTACCGAAAGGGTGCGCGCGCAGCTTCCTGCGTGGAACGTGAACGCCGCAGCGGAGGCGGCTGCGATTGCGGCGGTTGAGTGCGGCGACTACCTTAAAAAGAGCGTCGGCGTCATTAAAGCGGAGCGTGAATATTTGAAAAACGAGCTTACGAAAATCGGCTTTAAGGTATTCCCCTCGGACGCTAATTTTTTACTCGTAAAGGGCGCGGAGGACGTTTCGGACAAGCTGTTAAAGCGCGGGATACTCGTGCGCCCCTGCCGCAATTTCAGAGGTCTTGACAGCCGCTTTTACCGCGTAGCCGTCAAGACGCGCGCGGAAAACGAAATACTTGTGAGGGAGCTGGGTGAGATATATGGCTAAGGCGATAATGATACAGGGTACAATGTCGGGCGCGGGCAAAAGCCTGATAGCAGCCGCGCTGTGCCGCATATTCGCGCAGGACGGTTACCGCGCCGCGCCGTTTAAGTCGCAGAACATGGCGCTCAACTCCTACGTGACGCGCGAAGGACTTGAAATCGGACGCGCGCAGGCGCTCCAGGCTCGCGCCGCAAAGGTTGAGCCGACTGTGCAGATGAACCCGATACTTTTAAAGCCGACGAGCGACAACGGCTCGCAGGTGATAGTAAACGGCGTGCCGCGCGGCAATATGAAAGCCGACGAGTATTTCAGGTACAAAACGAGCCTTATCCCCGACATAATGAACGCGTTTAACGCACTCGCGGCGGACAACGATATAATAGTTATCGAGGGCGCGGGATCTCCTGCGGAGGTAAATTTGAAGGAAAACGACATAGTCAACATGGGCATGGCGAAAATGGCGGACGCGCCGGTGCTGCTTGTCGGCGACATTGACCGCGGCGGCGTGTTCGCGCAGCTTTATGGCACTGTGGAGCTTCTCGAGAAGGACGAGCGAGAGCGCATAAAGGGCATAATTATAAACAAGTTCCGCGGCGACATAGAAATCCTGAAGCCCGGACTTAACATGATAGAGAGCCTTACCAACATACGCGTTGCGGGCGTGGTGCCTTACGGACGCTACAACCTTGACGACGAGGACAGCCTTTCCGAGCGGCTTGACGCCAAAAGCGCGGACACGATAGACATAGCGGTAATACGTCTGCCGAGAATTTCAAATTTCACCGATTTTTCAGTGTTTGAGTTTATAGACGGCGTTTCGGTGAGGTACGTTTCGGCTGTGAGCGAGCTGGGCGAGCCGGACATGCTCATAATTCCCGGCAGCAAAAGCACCGCCGCCGACCTTGTGTGGATGCGCGAAAACGGACTTGAAGCCGCCATTAAGCGGTATAAGGGCGTAATATTCGGCATATGCGGCGGTTACCAGATGCTGGGCGAGGAGATAACGGACGACGGCGGCGCGGAAGGCGGCAGTGTGCGAGGTATGGGACTTTTGCCGATAAAGACGGAGTTTAAGACGGAAAAAATCCGCCGCCGAGTAAGCGGCGTGATCCCAGACCTTACGGGGACACTAAAATCTTTGAGCGGAGCGGAGTACGAAGGCTACGAAATACATATGGGCGTGACCGGCGGGGACACTAAAATTGGGGACACTAAAGTTGTATCAAACGGAAACGTATACGGAACGTATGTTCACGGCATATTCGACAAGTGCGCCGACAAGGTTGTAAACTGCCTGTGCGAAAAAAAGGGCGTGACGCTCGGGGACACTAAAATTGATTACGGCTTGCTTGTCGAGCACGAGCTTGACCGTCTTGCAAATTCGGTTCGCGAAAGCCTCGACATGGAATTTATATACGAAATTCTGAACGGAGGGAAAGCATGATACATATTTACACCGGCGATGGCAAGGGCAAAACAACCGCCGCGGTCGGAATGGCTGTGCGTATGGCAGGACACGGCAAAAAAGTGCTTTTTGCGCAGTTTCTGAAGGGAGCGCCGACGGGCGAAACGGCGGTACTGGAAAACGCGGGTGTGACAGTGCTGCGATGCGATAAAAACTACGGCTTTTTTAAGTCCATGACCGACGCGGACAAAGCCGAGATAACAAAATGTCACAACGAAAATCTCCGTTATACATCGGAGCATATGCGCGAATACAACATGATAGTGTTCGACGAGATATTCGCCGCGCTCGCATACGGTCTCGCGGACGGTGAGCTTGTGAGGGAGACAGTCGGCGCGTACACGGGCGAGCTTGTCATGACGGGACGCGGCGCACCGAAGGAATATATCGAAAAAGCCGATTACGTTTCGGAGGCAGTGAAGGTAAAGCACCCCTACGACAAGGGCGTAACGGCGAGAGAGGGAGTTGAGTTTTAGTGGAGATAGAAAACGTGCTGCCCGCCGATATAGAGCGGCGCAGCTTTGAAATAATCGAAAGCGAGCTTCCGCACGAAATCAAGGGGACACTAAAACCTATCGTGATGCGAGTTATTCACACGACGGCTGATTTCGATTACGCGGACAGCCTGTGCTTTTCTGACGGTGTCGAGGGGACACTAAAACGTGCGATAAAAAACGGCGCGGACATTGTGACCGACACGCAGATGGCGAAAAGCGGCATCAACAAATCGCGCCTCGCCTTGTACGGCGGCAAGGTGCGCTGCTATATGTCGGACGAGGACGTTGCGGCTATGGCACGTGAAAACGGCACTACACGCGCGGCGGCAAGCATGGAAAAGGCGGCGCGCGAGTGCGGACGCGCGATTTTTGCGATAGGTAACGCGCCCACTGCGCTTATAAAGCTCTGCGAGCTTATAAAGTCGGGCAAAATCGATCCGATAGCCGTTATAGGCGTGCCGGTAGGCTTTGTGAACGCCTCACAGTCAAAGGAACTCATCATGACGGCGGGCGTGCCGTATATTGTATCACGCGGCAGAAAAGGCGGCTCGAACGTCGCCGCCGCGATTTGCAACGCGGTTTTGTACGATATTGATTAAACGAACGGAAGAACGGATATGAACAAGCTTGTAATAGGAATACTCGCGCACGTCGATTCGGGCAAAACGACGCTGACTGAGGCGATGCTTTACACGTCGGGCGCGCTTCGAAGTCTCGGGCGCGTGGATCACGGCGACGCGTTCCTCGACACTAACGAAATAGAGCGCGAGCGCGGCATTACAATATTTTCAAAGCAGGCGATACTGCACTACGGAGATGTGGAGTTTACGCTTCTCGACACGCCCGGACACGTCGATTTTTCGACCGAGACGGAGCGTGTTTTGAGCGTGCTTGACTACGCCGTGCTTGTGGTGAGCGGCACCGACGGCGTTCAGAACCACACCGAAACGCTGTGGCGGCTGTTGGAGCGTTACGACGTGCCGGTCTTTATTTTCGTGAACAAAATGGATCTGCCGTCCGACAAGGACGCCGTTATGAGCGAGCTGAAATACCGTTTCGGCGACGGGTGCGTCGATTTCACAAACGGTATCGAAACGGACGAAGCGCTGGACGCGCTCTCGATGTGCGATGAAACGCTGATGAATTCATACCTCGAAAGCGGCTCGCTTAAAACGGGCGACGTGCGCAACGCGATTGCAAGGCGCGCCGTGTTCCCGTGCTATTTCGGTTCGGCGCTCAAAATGACGGGCGTTAAGGAGTTTATGGACGGCTTTTCGTTCTACACGCGGCGCGTGATATATGATGATATTTTCGGCGCGCAGGTCTACAAGATAACGGAGGACGGCGGCGCGCGGCTCACGCACATGAAGATAACGGGTGGAACGCTCAGAGCGCGTGACGAGCTTACGGGAAACGGCAAAAACGAGTGGCGCGAAAAGGTAAATCAGATACGCGTTTATTCGGGTGAGAAGTACACGGCTGTGGACGCGGCGGAGGCGGGTACGGTCTGCGCCGTGACGGGACTTACCGAAACGTACCCCGGCGAGGGCATAGGCAACAGAAGCGACGCGAAAAGAGCGGTACTCGAAAGCGTTCTGACGTACAAAATGGAGCTTCCCGACGGCGTTGACGAGCATACGGCGATAACGGAGCTTCGCCGATTAACGGAGGAGGATCCGCAGCTAAAAATTATATGGAACGAGCAGCTGCGCGAAATACACGTAAACGTCATGGGCGAGGTTCAGCTTGAGGTGCTGACGCGCGTGATACGCGACAGGTTCGGGTTTGACGTGACGTTTACGCAGGAATCTATCGCGTACAAGGAAACGATAGCCGCGCCGTCCGTGGGCGTGGGGCATTACGAGCCGCTGCGCCACTACGCGGAGGTACAGCTTTTGCTTGAACCGTCCGAGCGCGGCAGCGGTCTGATGTTTGACACGGTTTGCCCGACCGACGAGCTTGACCGCAACTGGCAGCGGCTCATACTGACGCACTTAAAGGAAAAGGAGCATATAGGCGTGCTTACGGGTTCGCCCGTTATCGACATGAAAATCACGCTCGTATCGGGACGCGCGCACATAAAGCACACCGAGGGCGGCGATTTCAGACAGGCTACCTACCGCGCGGTGCGGCAGGGACTGCGTATGGCGCAGAATGTGCTGCTCGAGCCGTATTACGAGTTTCGGCTCGAAGTGCCGACGGAGAGCGTCGGACGCGCGATGACCGATATACAGAACATGGGCGGCAGCTTTAACGCGCCCGAAACGCGCGGCGAAACGGCGCTTATAACGGGCAGCGCGCCCGTTGCGGGTATGCGCGGCTACGCGCGCGATGTTGCCGCATACACCGGCGGATGCGGACGGCTCAACTGTATTCTGAGCGGCTACGAGCCGTGCCAAAATGCAGATGAGGTAATAGCGCAAATCGGCTACGACGCTGACGGCGACCTCGAAAACAGCGCGGATTCGGTATTCTGCTCACACGGCGCGGGCTACGTTGTGCCGTGGAACGAGGTTTACGGTCACGCGCACACCGAGCTGATGAGCCTTGAAGAAGGCGATGACGAGGAAGAAACGCCCGACGAAAAGGCGGAGCGGTACGTGCGCGAGGCGGCAAGCGACACCGAGCTTATGCGGATATTCGAGCGCACATACGGTCAGATAACGCGCAGGACGGAGCAGACGCAGACTGTAAGAACAGCCGCGCCGAAGGAAAAGAAATTCAAGGCTCGTCCGATGCCGAAAGGCCCCGAGTATCTGCTCGTTGACGGATACAACATTATTTTTGCGTGGGACGAATTAAGGGAACTTGCGAAGGTCAGTCTTGAAACGGCGCGTGACAGGCTTATCGACATACTCTGCAATTACAAGGGCTACAGCCGATGCGAGGTGATACTCGTTTTTGACGCGTACAAGGTAAAGGGAAACACGGGAAGCGTCGAAAAGGTCAACAATATAAACGTAGTGTACACAAAAGAAGCCGAAACGGCCGACATGTATATAGAAAAGGTCACGCGCGAGCTCGGCAAAAAACACCGCGTGCGAGTGGCGACGTCTGACAGTCTGGAACAGATAATTATTTTTTCGGGCGGCGCGGTGCGCGTCAGCGCGAACGAATTTTTGAAGGAAGTCAAAGACGCGGAGAAGGAAATACTTAAAATTATATCACAGATGAAATAATGAATATGTACACCGCCCTTTTCGGGGCGGTTTTGATTTTTACAATTACGCAATCGTGCCTGTAACAGTGATAGTCGTAATGCCCGGACCGTCTGAGGTCGCGGCGGGTACGCTGAGAGTAAGCGAGCCTGTTTCCGACGGAATTGTGAGGGTACCCCCTTGGAAAGTGTAATCCGTGGGAGTAATCGGCGTGTCCTGACCGCCCGTGTTGTAGGAAACGGTCTGAACAGTGAACTCCGGAGGGAGAACATCCGTAAACTTCACATTTTCCGCAGCCGCGCTGCCTGTGTTCATAAGCGTGAAGGTGTAAGTGAGCGTGTCGCCGCTTGTAACAGTATCCTTATCTGCGGATTTAAAGATGGATACGTTCGGTACGGCTGTTATATTTATCGTTTCGTCAGCCGTAGCGGTAACCGCCGCCGAAACGGGAGCTGCCGCCGTCGCGTTTGCGGTAACGGTGTTTGTTATCGGTTCTGTCTGGTCTGCGCCTACGGACGCGGCGTAAACAACGATGAAATTATCGCCCGGTTCAAGCGTTTCGGTCGTCGTGAATACAACGCTTCCCATGCTTGCCGCAGCCGTACCCGTAACGCTGCTTCCGTTTATATAAAACTGCGCCGTGTTCTCCGAATAGGTGAGCGCGCCCATGCCGAGGTCGTCGGTAATCGAAATGTTTGTGAGGCTGTTCGCGCCGGTGTTTTCGAGACGCACAACGTATACAGCGTCGCTGCCCGCAGCCACAGACATGTCAACAGCTTTCTTTGTCATTTCCATAGTGTTTGTGTCAACGAGCGTAGTGTTCGTCTGGTTCGACAGTACAACCGCCGAGCCGTCATACGTCAGCTGCGCTCTGTTGGGTAAATTTGTCGCCATAGTATTCCTCCTGATATTTATTCGGTATTTTCATACCTGATATATACTATGAAAAAGGCGGAAATTGTGTGACGTGTAAGTTTCTTTTTGACATATCGCGCAAAAAATGGTATACTATATAATACGTAAAAGAACGGAAAGGAGAATATATTATGAAGGTAATTCTTGTAAACGGCAGTCCGAGGGAAAAGGGCTGCACATACACGGCTCTCACGGAGTGCGCGAAGGCTCTCGAGGAAAACGGCGTTGAAACGGAGATAATGTGGGTCGGAAAGGACTCGTTCGGCGGAGTGTACGACTACGGCGCGCTCGTTGACGAGTTTGCCGAAAAAGCGGGGGAGGCTGACGGCTTTGTGTTCGGCTCGCCCGTGTACTACGCAGCCGCGACCGGTATTATTTCGATGTTCCTCGACAAGGCGTTCGGCGCGGCGGGCAATAAAATGCGCGGCAAGGTCGGCGCGTCGGTCGTAAGCTGCCGCAGGGGCGGCGCGAGCGCGGCGTTTGACGAGCTTAACAAGTATTTCACGATAAATTCGATGCCCATAGTGTCCTCGCAGTACTGGAACCAGGTTCACGGCAACACGCCCGAGGAGGTCATGCGTGACGAGGAGGGTATGCAGACGATGCGCACGCTCGGCAAAAACATGGCGTGGCTCATAAAGTGCATTGAGCTTGGCAAGCAAAACGGCGTTGAAATACCGCCGCAGGAAGCAAAAATCATGACAAACTTCATAAACTGACACATTACGCCCCCTCCGCACGAGGGGGTATTTTTGCGCGGTGTTATAAAAATCAGCGTTTTAACGCACTAAAGTGTTGACAAATTTCAAATAACGTAATATAATTGCACGGTATACTAATTAAAGTTATATAAATACGGAGGTTTATCATGACAAAGGAAAATGTTTGCATTATGATTTCCATAGTCGCGTACCTGCTCGTGGTACTCGGTATCGGCGTATGGTTTTCACGCAGAAACAAGACCGCCGACGATTTCTACCTCGGCGGCAGAAAGCTCGGCCCGTTCGTAACGGCGATGAGCGCGGAGGCTTCGGACATGAGCAGCTACCTGCTTATGGGCGTTCCGGGACTTGCGTTCCTCACGGGTATAGCGGACGCGTCGTGGACGGCGATCGGTCTTGTTGTCGGTACATATTTGAACTGGCTTATAGTCGCGAAGAAATTAAGACGCTATTCGAGCCGCATAGGCGCGACGACGATTCCGGCGTTCTTTTCCGAGCGTTTCAAGGATAAGTCGAGGATTTTAAGCGTTATCGCGGCGATCGTGATAATAATCTTCTTCGTACCTTACACCGCTTCGGGCTTTGTGGCGTGCGGAAAGCTGTTCAACTCGCTGTTCGGCGTTGATTACATGGCTGCTATGATAATATGCGCGTTCGTAATCATCATGTACACGATGCTCGGCGGATTTATGGCTGCCAGCACGAGCGACTTTTTGCAGAGTATTATCATGACGATAGGTCTTGTGGTCGTAGTCGGCTACGGCGTTGTACACGCAGGCGGCTTCGGCGCGGTCGTTGAGAACGCGAAGGCGATCCCGGGCTATTTCAGCCTGACGAATACGTACGACCCCGCGACTAACAGCTCGGCTGTTTACGGAGCGTTCAGAAGCTGCTCCATGCTCGCGTGGGGTCTCGGTTACTTCGGTATGCCGCACATCCTTTTGAGATTTATGGCTATCGAGGACGCAAAAAAGTTAAAGCTTTCAAGACGCGTTGCGTCGGTTTGGGTTGTTATTTCACTGGCTGTTGCCGTATTTATCGGTATAACGGGCATGGCTCTTGTTAAGAGTGGCATTATGGCTCCGCTTTACGACAACGCGGCAGTTGCGGCAGGCACGGCGGGCGCACAGTCGGAAAACGTGCTTATCGAAATATCGAAGCTTATAGCGCATAACGGCGCGCTCGCGGCAATCGTGGCGGGTGTAATCCTCGCCGGTATACTCGCGGCGACAATGTCAACCGCCGATTCGCAGCTTCTTGCGGCTTCGTCGTCGGTATCGCAGAACATCATAAAGGAAAAGCTGTTCCCGAAGATGACGGAGGAAACAACGATGATAGTTGCACGTTTCACGCTCGTTGCAATCGCGGTTGTAGCGGTGTTCCTCGCGCGTGACCCGAACAGCTCGGTATTTAACATAGTATCGTTCGCATGGGCGGGCTTCGGCGCGGCGTTCGGACCTGTTATGCTCGCGGCTCTGTTCTGGAAGCGCACGACGAAGCAGGGCGCGCTTGCCGGAATGATAGCCGGCGGCGCGATGGTATTCATCTGGAAGTACGGTATCGCGAAGCTCGGCGGAGTTTTGGCGATATACGAGCTTCTGCCGGCGTTCATATTCGGACTTATCGCGATTATAGTTGTAAGCTTGCTTACAAAAGCTCCGGATAAGGAAACGGTTGAAATCTTCGACGAAGTTACGGCGATGAAGGATTGATAAAAAATTCGGGGACGGCGTTTGCCGTCCCTATATTTTAAAGGGCGGTCATTGCAGCTGATGTGTCTGGGATGCGGGCGAACACGGTTCGCCCCTACGAGTGACCCCCCCTCTCCGAGGGGGTCGAAATCTTTGATTTCGGGGGGTGTAATTTCGCGCAATCCATAACACACCCCCCCAAAAGCCGTAGCCGGCTTTTGACCCCCTCGTAGAGGGGGTCTTGCGGGCTGTCGGGGTGAGACACACGCTATGAGTGTGGTTCACTTACGGTCGCCCGCATTTCACTGCTAAATCATAATTCACATCACACATAATTGGAGAATAAAAATGAACTTAACACGCGAACACTGGTCGCAAAGCGATTACGGCGAATTTGTAAATCATCTCAAATCTCTTTCGGACAAGAAGTACAAGAAATTCAGCGACGGACTTACTCCCGGCGCGGAGCTTTCCTTCGGCGTGAGAGTGCCTCTTCTGAGGAACGCGGCGAAGGAGATTGTAAAGGGTAATTACGGGGAATTTCTTAACTGTAAAATCGGCGCGTACCGCGAGGAAATAATGATGCGCGGATTTGTGATGTCGCTCGTAAAGTGCGGCTACGCGCAGATGCTTTCCTATATGAAAAGCTACGCAAAAATCATAAACAGCTGGGACACGTGCGACACGGTGACGTTTAAAGGCGTAAAAAAGCACCTCGCCGAATTTTGGAACGACGTCGGTGATTTTATACACAGTCCTAATCCGTGGGAGGTGCGGTTCGGATTTCTGCACCTTATGAGCTTTTACCTCACGGACGAGTACATTGACGGCGTGCTTGATTACGTCGGCGAGATTGACTCGGATTTTTACTACGTCCAAATGATGCAGGCGTGGCTTGTCGCGACAGCCGCGGCAAAACAGAGGGACAAGGCGTTCGCGTTTCTTGCCGATAACCGCCTTAACGCCGAAACGCAGAACATGGCGGTGCGGAAGATACGCGACTCGTATAGGATCTCGCCCGAGGACAAGGAGCTTGCACAGAAACTTAAAAAATAATAAAAAACCCTTGACAAACGGAAAAATATCTGATACAATACACGAGAATTTGAAAACAAGCAGAACGCTCCGTTCTCGCCGTCAGCGCAAAAGCGACACGGCAAATACAGATTTACCGAAGGGTATTTTTGTGTGCGGACGCGTTATGCGGTCCGTTTTTCTTTTGTGTGGAGAGGAGTGATCAACCATTAGCAAGAATGATGTGCAGATTAACGAGCAAATCCGCGACCCGGAAATACGCGTTGTAGCCGCCGACGGCTCGCAGCTCGGCATTATGAGCGCGAAGGAAGCGCAGGACATGGCGTACGAGAAGGGTATGGATCTTGTTAAAATCGCGCCGCAGGCGAAGCCGCCCGTGTGCAAAATTATGGACTACGGAAAGTACAAGTTTGAGCTTAACAAGCGCGAGAAGGAAAACCGTAAAAATCAGAAGGTCATCAATATCAAGGAGGTACAGCTTTCCCCCTCGATAGATACCAACGATTTCAATACGAAGTGCAGTCACGCGATAAAGTTCCTTAAAAAGGGCGATAAGGTCAAGGTAATAGTACGCTTCCGCGGACGCGAATTAAGTCATTCGCAGATAGGTTTTACACTTCTTGAAAAGTTCGCTTCGCAGGCGAGCGAGGCGGGCAGCATAGAAAAACCCGCAAAGCTTGAGGGCAGGAACATGACAATGTTCCTCGCACCAAAGAAAGATTAATTTTTAACATTGAGAGGAGAAAGGTCATGGCTAAGACAAAGATAAAGACGCACAGAGGCGCAGCCAAGAGATTTAACCTGACGAAGAACGGTAAGGTTAAGATGAACAAGGCGTTCAGACGTCACATTCTGAACAAGAAAACAACAAAGAGAAAAAGACATTTGAGAAAGCAGGCTTACTGCTCGAAGGCGAACGCCGCGGTAATCAAGAAGCTTATTCCTTACAAGTAATCCGAAAGAGAGGTAAACACTAATGGCAAGAGTAAAAGGCGCTTTAAATACAAGAAAAAGACATAAGAAGATATTAAAGCTCGCAAAGGGCTTCCGCGGCGCGGAGAGCAAGCAGTTCAGAACGGCGAACCAGGCTGTTATGCGCTCGATGCAGAACGCGTACATCGGCAGAAGAAGAAGAAAGAGAGACTTCCGCCGTCTGTGGATAACGAGAATATCCGCCGCGTGCAAGATGAACGGCATGAACTACTCAACATTCATGAACGGTCTTAAGAAGGCGGGTATCGACCTCAACAGAAAGAGCCTTTCCGAGATAGCTATCGCGGACGAGGCTGCTTTCACAAAGCTCGTTGAGACTGCCAAGAGCGCGCTCAACTAAATAAAGAAAAAACGTATCGTACGATACGTTTTTTTGATGTTTTTTATTCCTCAACGTGAATTACCATCTGTTCTATAATTTTTTTTACGTGGTCGTCGTCAATGGAGTAGAACGCGTTTTTACCGTCGCGGCGCGATTTTATAAGACGCGCCTGACGGAGCGTTTTAAGCTGGTGGCTGATTGCCGACTGGCTCATGCTGAGCTTTTCGGCGATGTCGTACACGCACATCTCCTTATCGAAAAGCGTCCACAATATGCGTATTCTCGTATTGTCGCCGAACACCTTGAACATATCGGCAAGCTTTGTCGTAAGCTCGTTGTCCGGCACCTGATTTTTTATTTTCTCTATAACCTGCATATTATATTGACACGACTGACACATATCCATTCTTACCACTCCATTCATATGTTCATGTGTTCATATATATTATATACAATTTTCCCCGTTTTGTCAAATTTACTGTAATAATTTGTAAATATCCGCATATAAATATAACATATAAGGAGCATAGTCTAACATGAAATTGTAACATTTGTAATAAAATTGTAATAAAACTATTGACATTGTAACAATTTTGTATTATACTGTGTGATAAGTAACGAAAGGAGTATTTACTTTTTATGGTTACAAAGGAAAAAGACAGAAACGAACTGTTAAGAGAACTGCGCGAAAAACGCGAGCAAAAGCGTCAAAAAAAGCTTCGCGCGAAGATGAGACGGCGTGTGATTGTGCCGATTGCGCTCATAACAGCCGTATGCTTGACGCTCGGCATAGTCTACAGTGTTTCAGCCAAGGAAATTACCATAACGGAGATAAACGAATTTACGGGACTTAAATCATCACAGAAGGTGGTAACGACAGGCGGAAACGTTGAGGAAGTGCTGAGAGACCGCGGACTGTACGTCGGCGAGGACGACAGGCTGAACGTGCCTCCGGACAAGCAGGTGTGCGACAACGACGACATAATTCTCACGCGCGGCAAGCGTGTAACGATAAAGGTCGGCGACACGGAGAGCGTTGCGACGGTCACAAAAGCGGACGCGACGGACGCGCTTGTCGAGGCGGGATACACGCCGGGAGTGTACGACAGTATCACCACCGACGGCGACACGATAGAGCTTGTGTCGGTAAGCCACACCGAAGAAACGACGACCGAGACTATCGCGCGCGAGGTGACGTATGTTGATGACCCCGATTTGCCGCAGGGCAGCGAGGTTGTTATTGACGAGGGTGAGGACGGCGTAAAGGAAATACAGCACAAGGTCACATATTTAAACGGCGCGGAAACGGAAAGAACAACAACTGGCGAGAGCGTGACAGAGGAACCGCGCAGCAAGGTTATAGCGCGCGGAACGGCGGTGCCAACGCCCGAACCGGAACCCGCGCCCGCTCCGAAGACGCGTACAGAAGGCGCGGCGGTAAGCGATGACGGCGGCACGATAAACGGCTACAGATACAGAAAGAAATACACAATGACGGCGACCGCCTATACGGACAGTCCAAGCGAAAACGCGGGCTATACCGTAAGCGCAATGGGAAACCGGCTGAGGTACGGCGTTGTCGCGGTTGACCCCAACGTTATACCGCTCGGCTCGACAGTTTACGTAACGGCGCCGGATGGCTCGTGGGTATACGGAGTGGCGAGCGCGGAGGACACCGGCGGCGCGATAAGGGGCAACAGAATTGACCTGTGTTACCCGTCGGGTGCGTCAGGCTTCGGCAGAAGAAGCTGCGTTGTGTACGTTCTGGAATAATTCAAAATAAGAATAAATATTAAATAATTTATGAACAATTATCTTTCCGCTTGATTTTCTTTTGATGCTGTGATAGTATATGTGATGAACTTCAAATGAAAGGAAGATTACTATGAAAACAAAGAAAATAGCCGCGTCGATTCTCGCGGTAATGATGAGTGCGGCGGCGCTTGCGGGCTGCGGCGGCAGCGGCGGCGAAAGCGTTTCGGAAAATAAAGATACTGTTGACATTGCGAAGGTGGACGGTGTGGTTTTAACTTCCGAAGCCGACGCGGAGGATTCGCACGCGGTAATCGGCGATGTTGAGGTAACAATCGGCGACGCCAAGCTAATAGAGCAGAACGGCAGCGACGTTGCCGTTGTGGAATTTACCTTTAAAAACAACGGCGACGCGGAAACATGCTTCACAGGCGTTCTGAGCGCCGACGGTTTCCAGGACGAGGCGCAGCTTGTGCCGACCGTTATAAGCGGCGTTGACGGCATAGACATGCTGTCGCTTTCGCAGAACATCGGCAAGGGACAGCAGATTTCCGTAAACAAGGCTTACCGCCTGAAAAACAAGGACGACATTTTTGAACTTCAGGTAACAGAGATAACGAACGGCACAGATGAGCCGCAGTCGATTACAAAGTATTACTCGATTCCCCAATAATGAAAAAGCTCCGGTGTTCAAGCCGGAGTTTTTTTTGTGCGAAAAAAATTAACTATTGAAATTTATGCTCATATATTATATAATTATTATAAGTGTACTAAAGGGAAAAAGGAGCGGAAATGATGAAATTTAAAAAAATATTGTCAGTTATTGCCGCAGTATCGCTCGCGGGAATGTTCGCGGTACCGTGCGTGCAGGCTGACGCGGAGCTTTACAATGAGACTTTTGATATGACGAAAGTTAAAGCCGACAAAGAAAACGGCGTTGTAAAAGAGGTCGAAGTTCCTGACGGCGATTACAAGGTCACCGTTAAAACGGGCGGCAGCAAGGAAACAAAGGCGAATATTTACATAAACGGAGGCGAGCGCGTGCGCGCGTACACGCTCAAGGCGGGCAAGACGCAGGAGGACGAGCAGCCCGTTGTGCCAAAGGACGGTAAGATTACGGTTCAGGTAATCGGTGACGCGCCGAACGTGACGGAAATAAAAATAGAGCAGCTCGAGGCGCGCGAGGAACCCGGTGAAAAGCCTACCATATATTTGGCGGGCGACTCGACAGCTCAAACGTACGACTACACAAAGAATTATCCCCAGACCGGCTGGGGACAGATGTTCGCGGACTGCTTCACCGACGAGGTTCAAATAGAGAACCGGTCTATGGCGGGCAGAAGCGCGAAGAGCTACAACAACGACGGCAGGCTCGACAAAATTCTGACCGAGATGCACCCCGGCGATTACGTGTTCATTCAGTTCGGAATTAACGACGGCGACGTAAACAAGCCGGAGCGTTACATAAGCGTCGAGGACTATAAAAAGCTCATAACCGAAAAGTATATAGGTGAGGTTGAAAAGCGCGGCGGCACGCCGGTGCTTATGACCGCGTCGGCAGCGTCTTGGTGGGACGACGAAAACGGCAACTTCATGGAGTCGCGTCAGGACTACGCTGACCCGACGAGAGAGCTGGCAAAGGAAACAGGCTGCAAATTTATCGACATAAACAGAGTTATGACCGATCTTTGGAACGATATGGACAAGGACGATGTGCTGTCGGGCTACTTCATCTGTGAGCCGCTCGAAAGCAAGGCGTACCCGACGGGTACGGACGACCATACGCATTTGAAGGCTAAGGGCGCGAAGATAACGGCGAACCTTGTCGCGGACATGCTCCCCGAATGTGTGCCGGAGCTTGCAAAGTACCTTAAGACGGACGAAACATTCACCGATATTTCGGGTCACTGGGCGGAGGAGTACGTGACGGCGGCGCAGAATGACGGACTTATCGAAGGTGACGGAACGGGTAAGTTTAACCCCGACGGCAAGGTTACGCGCGCGGAATTTTTGAAAATGGCAATGGACGCGGCGGGTATCGTCGGTCACGCTTACCGCGAGGGTGAGTGCCTTGATGCGAAGCAGGACGACTGGTTCTGCTATTATGTACAGGGCGCGGCGGATAAGGGAATTATTCCCACGCAAATGGCTGGACTGACGGACGTCGAGACCGTTACAAAGACGCTCGCCGAAGCGACGGACGACAAGGAAGCCGTTACGGCGGATGTATACGATTACACGAACGGTAAGTTCGAGGGTAATAAGGCGATAACGCGCGAGGAAATGGCTGTCATAGCGATGAACTGCCTGTCATACGCGTCAAAGAACGCCGCGAGAACGATTGTGCTTGAAACATCGGGCGGTGAAACGGCAAGCTTTACCGACAGCGATATACTCGACGAGTATGTGAACACGATTGAGGCGGCTGCCGAGTACGGACTTGTAAAGGGCATGGGCGACGGTACGTTCAGACCGAAGGACACGCTCACACGCGCACAGGCTGTAACGGTCGCGGTAAGACTTGCTGAAATTTTAAAATAGGAGAGATAATATGAATATAAGAAGAATAATAACAGCGGCGATGCTCGCGGCGGCGGTAAGCGTTACGCCTGTCATGGCTGCGGAATTTACCGATACGAGCGGACACTGGGCGGAAAGCATCATAGACGAGCTTGCGGACAAGGGTATTGTCAGCGGCGTTTCCGCGGACAAATTCAACCCCGACGGCACGGTAACGCGCGCCGAGTTTTACAGAATGGCGCAGGCGGCAATGAATATCGAGCCGATAAAGTACCGCGGAGGCGAATGCCTGAACATTAAAAAAACGGCATGGTACGCCGACACAATGCAGAGCGCGCTTGACAGAGGACTTATACCCGAAGCGATGATTGACGATTATTCGGTCGAGGTTGTCATAGATGAGAACGGTTCAAAAGCCGTTTACGGCGGCAAACTTGACGCTGAAAAAGCGATAACGCGCGAGGAAATGGCGTATGTTGCGCAGGCGGCGTATCAGTACAGTCTCGGCGAGGACGGTCTCGAGGAACTGTCGGTTCCCATGGATCTTGACTTTGTGGACACGTCGGCGATTTCTGCGTGGGCGATGAACGCGGTAAAACACGCGTACGTGAACGGTCTGGTGGCGGGTATGGACGACGGTACATTCGCCCCCCACAATACCGCGACCCGCGCGCAGGCGGCAACAATTATTAAAAATATGATAGATCAGTAAGGCGGTGCGAAAATGTTCAGTAAAAAAACGATGCGTATAATCTGCATTGTGGTGGCTGCCGCAATGCTCGTGCCTATATGCTTGGGCGTTCTGGCAATGTTTAACATAATATAATAGGTAAAAACAACGCTTTCGGGCGTTGTTTTTATGTGCGGAACAGCTGTTGGTACAAGGTGATAAAATTTTTTGAAAAAACTTTAAAAAAAAGCTTGACAATGTGGAGAGAGTGTGTTAATATATTAAAGCTGTCGCGAGAGCGGAGCATGTACATTGAAAGATAAACAGTGCGTATGTTTACGAAGTAAACATTGCCATACACGACCAAGCAAGCCGAAGACGTATGATTTTGCGAAGCAAAAGCATAGGCAGCAATGCTGCCGCTAGTCGGAGGCGGTCACGCGAAGCGTGATGCAGAGTGTATGCCGGACGAAGTCCGGAGGTATTTACGAAGTAAACATATAACCAAGTCAAAAGAATTTGAGTTTTTTATGACAGTAAACGGATAATAGAAATTAACGTAATGTCAGAGTTAGTTTAAAGAGCTGACGGAAACGAACTTTTAACTCTCTGAGGAGAGTTTTTTACCAGTCAAGCTTACTGCGTAAGCTTGACTGGATTTAAACGAGAGTTTGATCCTGGCTCAGGACGAACGCTGGCGGCGTGCCTAACACATGCAAGTCGAACGAGAATTC
>CANQQS010000017.1 GCA_947626045.1 uncultured Clostridia bacterium
AAGACAATCGAAATGCAGACTTTTTGTTATAATTATTTGACTTGATTTTATACAGATTTTATGATAGAATATACCAAGCAAATCACGGAGGGTTACGGATATGGAAATAAAAGTTGTACATCAGATTATGGAGTGGAACGAGGACTGCTCGGATAAAATAAAGAAGAATTTGCGGGAAAAGCACGTGTGCCTTGTGAACGTGATGGGAAGCCCCGGCGCGGGTAAAACGTCGGTTATTACCTCGATTATAGAAAACTTGTCGGACAGGTTCAGGATAGGCGTTATCGAGGGCGACATCGCAGGCAAAATCGACGCGGAAAAGATACAGTCGCTCGGTATACCGGTCGTGCAGCTTAACACAGACGGCGCGTGCCACATCGAGGCTATGGCGATAGACAACATGCTGCCCGACTTCGACCTTGACGCGCTCGACGTTATTTTTGTGGAGAATATCGGCAACCTCGTGTGTCCCGCCGAGTTTAACATCGGCGAGGATTTCCGCGTCGCGCTGCTGTCCGTGCCGGAGGGTGACGACAAGGCGGCGAAGTACCCGCTTATGTTCAGCACCACCGATGCGCTTGTCATAAACAAGTACGACATGGTTGACTATTTCGATTTCGACACCGACCGCGTTGTAAAGGACGCGACCGACCGCAATCCGAGCGTGAAAATATTTAAGGTGTCAAATAAAACGGGCGGCGGTCTTGACGAGTTTCTTGACTGGCTCGGTAAAAGAATCGAGGATAAAATAAGTGCATGAGCTGTCCGTAACGCAAAGCATACTTAATATCGCGCTCGAAAGCGCCGAAAAGGCGGGCGCGAAAAAGATAAACAAAATAAAGATAGCGGCGGGGGAGATGACCGGCTACGTTCCGCAGTACGTTCAGGAGTATTTTAACATCGTGAGCCGCGGCACGATAGCGGAGGGTGCGGAGCTTGAGTTTAGGAAAGTGCCCGCGTCGGCGCTGTGCCGTTCGTGCGGAAAGGAAACGCCGCTTACCGATTACCGCTTTATATGCGCGCACTGCGGCGGCAATGATTTAAAGCTGATACACGGGCGCGAGTTTCTCGTTGACAGCATAGACATTGATTAGTGAATACGAAAAAAGACCCGATTTGAAATCGGGTCTTTTCGTGTTGAATTTTATTTTGTGGCTTCAAACAAGCCGGTTACTTGCTCGTCTGTGAGCGTCGTTCCGTTGTATATGTATAAATCGTCGATAAGTCCGTTAAACGGAGTGTCCCAGTAGTTTATACCGAGGTATGTTTCGGTGTTTTCGCTTATCGTGTTTATAACCGCGCCCTTGTATACGACCTTAACGCCGTCTATGTACATCGACGCCGTACCGCCGTCAGCCGCAAGCGCGACGTGATGCCACGTTCCCGCAAGGAATTTGCCGCCGGAGGACTGCACATGATCGGGGGAAGCTGCGGCGATGTTGCTCCAGAATGCCGCGTTTCCGTCAGTCTGCGAGCCGAACGGCGCGCTTACCCAGTTTTCCGACGTGCCTGTTCCACTGTTAATGAATATGCCGGAGGTTGCGAATGTGAACGCGTTCGCCTTCATGCGGAACGCTACGGTGTATTTGCCGTTTGTTATAACCTTGCCTAAGTTTACGCCGTCGCTGCCGTTGCCGGTCATCGAAAGCGCCTTACCTTTATAACCGTCGGCGTATGAAGCCGTTTGCGATTTCGCGGTTGTAATTCTCGAACCCGCGTCAAGGGCATCACTCCAGCCTGCCGTTACCGCATCTTTGCTTGTAACGCTGTCGGTCAGATTATCTTCAAAATCATAGTGCGAGGTGAAGCCGGTCGGAATTTGATATGGATTTTCGTTTGCCGTAACCGTTACGGGTTCCGCTGCAGGCTCCATATCCTTCCACGCGAATATCTTAAGCGTCGAATTTGCATCCTTGCGCGCGTAGTCAATCTTCATCGACTGTCTCATTGAGGTAACGGGTACGTTATTCAGTGAGCCTGCGCCTATAAGCGCACCGTCCTTGTATTCGGCGGCGTATACCGATACATTGCCGTAAAGTATAGCGTTGTTGAGGTAGAAATTTACGCCGTTTTCCGCGTTTGCCCACGCATCTGTTATCGTCGCGAGCATACCTGTTATCGGTTTATCCTCCGTTTTGTACACTTCAAATGTTGCCGCGTCCTCGTCAGCTCCCGTAGTGAGAGTCAGCGCACCGGCGGCGTTTGTAAGATAATAACCCGGCATTGCGACGCTTTCAAAGCTTACGCCGTTTTCGGATTCGTTAAGAGCCGACATTGTTCTGAACGTCATATTTTTCTTCATATCCGTGTCGTTCTGCTTTGAATCCTGAGTGAGAACAACGCTGTTGTCAGCCTGAGCCGCGAGATACAGACCGGGCTTATTTACTGACTGAATTGAAACATAGCTCTCGTTTGCCGTGTCAGCCTTGCCCGGGAGGATTTCCCACTGAACATCAAGCCTATCGGAAATAGCCGTGCCGACCGATACGGATTTCGAAATCGGATAGCTGCCGTCCGCGCCCGGGTTTACAAAGTTTTCGTGCATGATATAGTTATCGCCCTGCATGATTACCGAAGCCGTTCCGGTAAGACCGGTCGATGTTTCCCGGATCGGGTCAATCGTGCCGTCCTCGTTTATTGTGAACTCCTCAACGCACACGCTTCTTCTAAAGCCGCTGCCCCAAGGGAGAGCGCCGTTGTGGTAGATGAAGTACGTGTGACCGTTAAAGTCTATTACAGCGGGATGGTTCGTGTTCGCCGTAGCCGACGGAGGCATAAGCAGTCCGCCGTACTGCCATTCGGTTCCCATAAGATTATCGGTAGTGGCATATGCCATCTGCTCGCGCCAGCCCATAGCGTAGAACAGGTAATATTTGCCTGTCGGGTTGCCGTTTTCGTCCTTCTGTCTGTAGAGCCACGGAGCTTCCGTAAACGACGCGGGAGCGCCCGAGATAGACGGGTGGATTATATCCGTACCCATTTCGATTTTGCCGTTATTGTCAATATCCTTAATCGAGGTCATGTCCTCGTTAAGCTCGCATATGAACAGATTGGTGTTGCCCCAGCATAAATATCTGTGTTCAACGCCGTCAACCGTTTCAATATAAACGGTCGGGTCTATGTCGTCGTGCGAAGCCGCTTGCGGAGTCGTCGTGGAGCCTTTTACAAGCGGAGCGCCGAGCGGGTCGGTATACGGACCTGTCGGTGAGTCGGACACCGCAACGCCTATCGACTGTCTGCCGCTGTCCGTTTTTGTCCATGTGCAGTAATAGAGATAATATTTATCCTTGTATTTCACAGCCTGGCTTGCCCAAGCGGAGTTGTTGTCGTTTCTCCACGAAATATCGGTTGCCTTCATCGGCACGCCCTCATATTTCCATGTTTTCATATCCTTCGACGAATACGCGACCCATTCGGGCATTACGTACGATTCGTTTGTCGCGGTGTCGTGACCGGCAATTATGTAAACCGTATCGCCGTCAACGAACGCGGCGGGGTCGCCCGCGTAAAGCGTGCTGCCGTCAGCGCCGAAGCCTAAAATCGGGTTGCCGCCCGCGCTCTTTTCTATTGTTATGGGAGAAGCGTATGTGGTCGGTTCGGTATGGTATACGTTTGACAGGCTCTTCTTCGCGAGCTGCGTAACGTGATTCTGGTCAACTCCGGTCAGTCCTACCACAAATTCAGCCTCGTCCTTGTCGTAGCTGAACAGCGCGTACATAGTCATAACGTCGCCGTTTTTGTAAAATTCGTCCTTATTGTTTGACGAATCGCCGTCCTTTGTAAATTTAAGCGTGACCGTATGGTCATCGTCAAATTCCCACGTGCCGAGCTCGCCGCCGTCCGCGTCTGTCATTGAGCCGTCCGCGTTAAGCGTTACCTCTGACGAGAACACAGGAAGGTCGTAATTGCGGTTGATAAGTCTGCCGCCGCTGTTAAGTTGACTGCCTATAATCTTTGTCTGACCTACGGACGCAAGATCATATGTGCCTACGATCATATCCTTAGGCAAAGCCTGCTCAACCTCGCCCGCGTAGGTGACGGGGGAGACAACAGGCCAGCCATCGGCAGTCCAAAGCATTTTTCTTACCTGGAGCGTTGCGGCTATTTCAATTTCTCCTTTTCTCGTGTGTGAAACATAGAACGTTTCGCCGTCATCCGTTTCAATAGCACTGTTATGACCCGGACCGTAATAAATCATAGCGTCGCCGCTTTGTGATTCTACGTAGTAATTGTCAACATCGTCATTAATTCTTCTTGTTTTAATTTCCCTTGAGCCATCACCGAGACGGTACGAGCCTATCATCTTATATCCGGTCGTCTTTGACAAGCTGCCCGCCGACTGCTGATTATACATCGTAACGCCGTTAGCGTCGGTAAGGTTCCAGCCGTTTGTCGTATTAAACTCCGTTGTAAGCGCGCTCTTGGCAACACGCGTGTTGTAGTTTGAACCGAGCCAGCCGTACGAAGTGAACGCGTAGCGGTTTCCGTCATGCTCTATCATCCACGCGCCCTCGGGACCCGCAACGCCGTTTTTCTGCGTGAATATCGACGTGCCGAATTTCTGACAGGTTGAAAGAATTGTCGCGTCGCTCGTGTAGTCAATGCCTTCAACAAGACCGTCAGCCGTCAGCGGAGCCGCCTGTATACCGCCCCAGAATGAACCCCATACGAAATACTGCTTGCCTGTGTTTGAGTCGGTATAAATATTCGCGTCAATAGCGTTTGTCTTGTAATTGTTGTTTTCTTTGGTTGCGAATACAACGCCCGCGTCGATTACATCAGCGTTTTCGTCAGCCCAGAACAGCGGCGAATCAGACTTTTCAAGCGCAATAACCGAGTTTCTGCCGCCCAAGCCGCACGAGAGCGAGATGTACATCCAATACGGGTGGTCGTCGCCTTCTCTGTAAATTACGTCCGGCGCCCAGTATGTGCCGTTCATAGTCGTGTTCGAGTAGTTGCTGTTTATAAACGCGTTTGTTTTCGGTGAAATATTTGACGCGTTTATATTAGTGAAATCGTGTTTCGTCCAGTTTATCAGATCCTTCGATGTGAAGATAAGATGATGCGACGAGTATACGTAATATGTATCGTCGTTCGGGAATTTCACGATCGACGGGTCGTGTGCGCCGTCGGTCGTTGTGCCGCTGTCAGCCGGAGCTTTTACGGGAGCTTGAACGCCGCCGTAGAGCGTCGCGACAGTGTCCGTTACGGGAGCGTATTTTCCGGGAGTGGTAAGCTTTAACGTAACCGTATCATTCGCCGTGACTTCGCTTGCGGGAACGGTAAACGTAACCTCAGCCGTGCCGCCGGATATTATCAGCTCTGCTGTGTCCTCGGCGGCCGGTTCCTCGGAATCGTTTATATATACCGAGACAGTCGCTTCACCGTCGGCGGCGGTGTAGTTGTTTATCGTGGATTTTATTGTCAAGTCACCCGTTAAATCGCTCGTTGCGAATATTTCCGTGTCACCGCTGTAGAATTTCGTGTCGGCGATATAGCAGTTGTTGTCCGCAATAAGCTGCGCCGCTTCGTATTTCGCGCCGTCAGCCGAAAGAGCGGCGATTTCATCGTCGGTGAGCGCTCTTCCGTAAATGCGGAAATCGTCGATAGAGCCTTGAAAACCCTCGCCTTTTGTATCTTCGTTCCAGTTGCCGTGACCTATCCATGTTGAAGCGTCGGTGGTGAATAACTCGCCGATATTTACCGCAGCGTTGTCGGACGCCGCAAGGTTTCCGTTTATGTACAGCTTGGTGCCGTTCGCTTCAAATACGGCGACAATATACTGCCAGTCGCCGTTTGCAGCCGCTCCAACGGAGCTTAAACGCATGCCGTTGTTATTGTAGCGCTCAGCCGTGTACGTGCTTGCCGCGAGCATACCTATGTATTGCTCGTATTGGAAATTTTGATAGCCCGAAACAGGCGTAGTCATAAACGCCCATCCGCTCGCGGGCTTGATCCAGAAGCTGAAGGTTGCCGCCTGCTTGCCGTTTAAAATACCCTTCGGAAGCTCAAGATAATTGCTCGGCGAGCTTGACGCGATATTGAACGCCTTGCTTTTGCCGTCCCAGCTGTCCACATACGAAACCGCGCCGTTTTCCTTCACGGTGCCGCCCGTTGTCGCCGTAAACGAGCCTGTGCCTGTGCCGGCTTCGTCGAACGTCGCGTTAAAGAGCAAATCGCCCGCCGCCGGCTCGTCAGCCGATACAATCGCGTGAACAGCCGCGAGAAGCATCGAAACCGAAATTAAGCCGCTTAAGAGCTTTCTTGTCAGTTTGTTCATATTTCTCTCTCCTTTATTGAAAATTTACTTATATACAACGGAGCTTATTGCCTTTTTGCCCCATTTTGTTACGTTGTTTTGATTTGTGCCGGTAAACTGTATCGTCTGCGCACCCGTTTCGCTGTCGTATGCGAGAGTAACAAACGCGGTTATAACCTCTTCACCGAGCTTTATTGCCAATATATGATCACCGGTATCACCGGTAAGAAGTCCTCCCAAATCGTATTCCCATGTTCCCGATATATCCCCGAGCTGTGCGGTTCTGTCGCTGTTCAATATCAGCTTCTTTGAAGTGAGCATAGCGTTTGCGTTGTCGCCGATCGAGATATAATCCCATTGCCCCGCAATGGCGGCGGACGGCATATAGCTTAATACCGATATATTCTCGTTTGCCTGGTACCGCTCGGGCGTTACAACGGGCCAGCCGTCCTCGTTCCAGAACATCGGTCGGACATTGAGCGTCGCGTAGCCGCCCTTTACCGTTCTTATGTGATGTACCAAAAACCATTTATCTCCGTCATGCAGGACGCTGTTATGACCGGGACCGTAGTACGTCGTACCCATCGGGAACTGGTATGAGCCGATAAGTTTGTAGCCGTAGGTGTTGTTCGCCTCACTTTCGGGGTCGTCGAAGCGGTCAACGCTGTTTCCGTTTTCGTCAACGTACGGACCTGTTATGCTCTTTGAGCGTGCCACGCGTATCTGATATGTATCGCTCAGACTGTCATATGATGTGAACAGATAATAGTAGCCTGTGTCCTCGTTGTAGACAACATACGCGCCTTCGGGCCCGCCTATGCCGCGGAAACGGCTCATAATGCGCGTTCCGACGGTTGACGGGTCTTTAACCGTGTAATCGTCGTTTAATTCTTTAATATGTATGCCTTCCCAAAACGAGCCGTAAACCATGTATTTTTGCCCCGTTTCGTGGTCAGCGCATATATTTGAGTCGATCGCGTTTACTCTGCCAAGCTCCGGATCGTCGCTCTTACTTTGGAATATAATTTGTCCGTTCTCCCACGGCCCCTCCGGCGATGCGGATTTAAACAGAATTATTGCCGAATTGTTCTGACCGAACGCGTCCGAGTACGAGCAGGTGAGGTGATAGGGAGTCGCCGTATCGCTCTCGTCATAATACATATCGGGCGCCCAGATGTTGGAATACTGCGATTTGTCGTCGTGCTTGTACGCGTCGTATACGCACTGCGGCACTTCGGGGAGCGTGTTCACTGTTTTAGTCCATGTTTTCAAGTCGTCGGATTTGAAGATGTCGATCATGCCCGTCGAATACACGTAATATGTACCGCTTTTCGGGTCTTTGAAAATACTCGGGTCATGCACTCCGACGGTGTTGTCGAGCGTGTCAGCGGGGAGCGGTTCAATGCTGTATCTGCCCTTCATAATTACCTCCGACGCGGCGCGCTCAATACCGCTCGCCTCGGTATACAGATACGCGGAGACCGTGTGCGCGTCGTCGTTTATCTCAATCGTGTTCGCCATACTGTCAGCCGTTTCACCGGGCGCGAGCGTGACACTCTCTGTCGTTTTTATCGAAACAAGACGACCGTCCTTATCGTAAACCGCGCTCACAAGCGAGCAGCGCACGGGCTTGTTCTTGTAATTTTTAACCTCGGCGTAAGATGTGACGTTCCCGTCCGCCGCGTAATTGAAACCCGCCTTGACCTCGACCGTGTCCGCGTTTGACGCGAGCTTTACTTCTTTTTCCGTCAGCGCGTAATCACGTATCTCGAAGTTGTCGATCATACCCGTGAAATACACGTCCTGCGGCTGCTGCGATTTGCCGAGATAGTTTTGTCCCGTCTTGCCCAAAAGCCCCAAATCGTTTACAAACGACGTGGACGAAGCCGCGATTTCGCCGTTTATGTACAGCCGCGCCTCGCCGCCCTTGCGCGTTATTACCGCATGGTTCCACTCATTCAGCTTAAAGAAAACGCCGTCCGAATACAAATCGTCGCCCTTGTAGCGGAACTTCGGCACGCCGCCGCCCCAGGTGGTGAAGTACATAAAATTATTTTGGTCGCTCGCCAAATCGAACACGCGCGCGAACGACGCTTCATTTTCGGGGTATACGTCGACCGAGATAGAGTAGTCGCCCGTCAGTCCTTCCGTAATATCGTCGGCAAGCTTTACGTACTGATTTTTCGCGCCGTCAAGCTTTACCGCCTTGCCGTCCGCGCCGTCAGCGAGCGCCGCGCCGTCCATAAGCTCGTACGCTCCGCCGCCATCGTCGAAGGTGACGCTGTAGCGTGCCGCGCCCTCGTATTTCGCCGCCTGCGCCGCTGTACAAAGCGCAGCCGAAGCGATACATATAGCCGCTGTCAGGGCGGCTGTTCTTTTTATCATAGCAAATCCTCCGAAAATCCATTAATAATGTATATTATAACAAAATTACAGCAAAGTGTAAATAAGATTACGATAAAATTTTGAAATTTTTGTGAAAATTATCTGCAAAATCAAAAAAAGAGCTGTACAAAACAAATTTTTTGTGGTAAAATAGGAATACTAATATTGATTTTACCGTTCGGGGGTTGAGCGAAATGAAGAAGAGCGACTTAAAAAAGATAATAGCGGTCAGCGCGGTGGTGGCTGCGGCTGCGGGCGCGGCTTATTTGGTGTACCGCTACAATAAAAACAGACAGGAGGAAGCGGAAAGAGCGGAAAAGCTCTCAAACGCGAACGCCTATATTCTCGGCGGCGGTATGAGCGCGTACGCGGCGGCGCTGTATTTGGCGCGCGACTGCGGCGTAAAGCCCGAAAATATCCATGTTCTCACCGACAGAAAGTATGAGCGCGGAAACGCCGAGGACGGTTACATTTGCCGTCGTGGCAAGATAATCGACGATAAGAACAGCAAAAATCTGTTCGACCTCATCAAGGATATTCAATCGCTCGAAATTCCCGACCTTACCGTGTGCGACGAAATTCTGAATATATACAACGCGCGCAGCGCGATGCGTCGGGTGGCGTTTATCGACGAAAACGGCGACGTTACGGACATATCGAAAATCAGACTGTCAAAGGAGTACAGACACGATATAATCGAGCTTATGCGCGGCAGGAAGGAAACGCTTGTTTCGCTGCCATTGAGAACGGTGTTTGACGACGACTTTTTCGACACGAGCTTCTGGAAGCTCATACGCGCGTCGTACGGCTTTAATGAAGGCTCGTCGGCGTACGAGTTTGTGAACGCCGTCGCGCATATAGACGACGCGATTTCCGGTACGCTGCCCTCGGATTTTGACAGACACGAGGAGATAACGGAACCCTTGAAGGCGCACATTATTTCGTTGGGTGTAGACGTGTGCGAAGGCGCGTACGCAACGGATATTGATTTTGAAAGCGGCGCGGTCGAGGCGATCCATTACACCGACAACGGCGTGAGAAGAATTGTCTACTTAAACGACGGCGACGTTTGTATACTTCCGACCGATGAGATGGCTGAGTGCGAGACGTTCGGCAGCTTCGATGAAAGCGCGCCGCGCTGCTTTGGAGAGCCGTACCTTCTCTGGGAGAAAATGGCTGAAAAATGCAGCGCGTTCAAGAATCCGTCGGCGCTGTTCGACGAAAGCGACGACACAATGGCTGAGGAATTTACGATTACGCTTAAAAACCGTATGCTGCCTGAGCTTATCGACCGTGTGACATGCGGCGCGCTCGGACGCGACGGCGTGATAGTGCTTGACAACTCAGCGTGGAAAATGACGATATGCGCCGTACCGGCGTCGCACTTTAAGGACATGGACGAGGAAACGGCTGTAATATGGGGAACGGCGAGCCGCTATGACGCGGAGGGCGAAAAGAGCGGCAAGCCCATGACATACTGCTCCGGCGCGGAAATTCTCTACGAGCTTGTGTCGTGCCTGAACCTCGACGAGGCGTGGGACGACATACGCGAAACGGTAGTAAACGTAATCCCATGCCACAGACGGTACGACGGTGCGTACCTCGCGCCGGTTGAGTCAAAGCTCGAAATCATACCGACCGGAATAACGAATCTCGCTGTTTCGGGCGACTTCGCCGACGGCGACGGCTCGGTATTCACCGAGGAATTTGTTGTGACAACGGCAAAGACGGCGGCGTACAGGCTCGCGTTGAACCGCCGCAGGGTCTACACCGCTCCGAAGCTTTCTCTTGCAGGCATAAAGAAAATGCTCAGGAAGAATTTTAAATAAGATAAAACCACCCGCAAGGGTGGTTTTTAATATGTATAAAGCCCGCGGTGTTCCGCGGGCTTTATCTTATGATCTGTGTCTGTATTTTAATCGTTTCTTGTACCGTTCACGCTGTTCAAATTTTCTGCGTTCCTCGGTTCGCCTGTGTACCCTTGCCGGTTCTTTTTCTGTCGGCTCGGGTTTTACGCCCATAAGTTTGCCGAGAGCCGAGTCGCTCTTAAGCTTACCCTTCTTTTTAAGCACTGTAAGCGTTACAAATGACGCTATCAAAAGCAGCGCGATTGCGCTCAGCACTATGGCAACCACAGTGCCGGCTCCCGATTTATGAATTGTTTGAACGCTGCCGCCATCATCGCGAATGTCGGGCTGCGGCGTTTCCGTCGGCATAGGACCGGGAATCTCCACAGGACCCACGAGCGCGGGACGTCTCGTCGGACGCGGCGTCGGTCTTGCTGTCGAGCGCGGCATCGGAGACGTTGACGGAGCGGGTGCTGCCGTTCTTGTCGGACGCATCGTGTTCGTTGGCGATGACGGGCGCGCCGTTGCCGCCGGACGCGGTGTTACAGCGGGTCTGGCAGTCGCTGCGGGGCGTGTTGTCGCCGCAGGGCGCTCTGTTGTCTCTGCGTCATCGGATTTATCCTGTGACGGCGTAGGAGCGGCTGTTGTCTGGGGAGGAGCTGTCTGTGACGGCGGCGCAACAAGCACAACGGTTTCTCCCGTATCTAATCTGAAAAATCCCGAACGACCCTGCTTAAAACCGAGATGGCTTGTAAGCGCACACAGCGCGTACGACGTAGCCTCACCGTCGGATTCTCCGCCGTTTTCGGAAAAACCGCCGTCGGAGTTTCTGTAAGTCAAAAGTCCGTCAACCGCGTTACCGCTTCTCGCCGAGAAATACGGGTTTGATTCGCAGTCAATACCGAGCGTGTCAAGCGCGATAATCGTCATGGCTGTGGAGTTTGCGTCGCCCCAGTCGCCGTCCTTCATCTGTGCCTCGGAAAGATATACAACGGCGCTCTCAACGGCTTCGGACGGGGAAATGTCTATCGTCTGACCCGTTTGATTCTGCGTGATCGTGTAAGCGCCGCTCGTCTCAATATACGGAGCGAGAGCCGTAACGGCGGCGGAGGTTGACATTACGCCGTTTCCGAAGCTTCCGTCGCTGTTTTGATACGACAGAAGCGCCGCTATAATTTGATCCTTGCTTTCAAGCGCGTCGGCGGGTACCTCATAACTGCCTGCCTCGAGCGCGATAAGCGCCCATGAAAGACCGTCGCAGCCGTCTTTCGCAAGCGGAGCGGCGGCGTCTCTGTTGTATGTGCTGTCAGCGACCAAATCCCTGCCGCCGACATTCTGCGCGTCTCCGTACGACGATATGACCGCGAGAACGGTTCTCTGCATATCCGCCGCATTATGCTCGGCGCCGTACCCTGCCGAGATACCGTCAAGACCGCTTAAATACGACTCGTAATCCAAACCGGCACCGAGACGTCGCAAAGCCGTAATGTATAAGTTTGAGCCGTTTGAGCCGATGCTGTAAAAAGGATTGTCGTAGTTATCCTTCCATTCAACGGCTTCCACTATCATTTCGGTTAAATTATCCTGTTCATAATCGGCAACTACGCTCACGGACGGCACAAGCATTGCCGCCGCACACAGCAGCGCCGCAATTTTCTTCTTCATGTTCAAATCCCCTTTAAATCAAACATACATAATAATTATATCACGAGCGTACAAATATTTCAACCGTTTTTAAAAGAAATCTGTGACATAATGAAATTTTTTTCGAATAGGATAGAGAAGGGGGGATGGAAATGCGTTACATCGAGGAAGGACGCGGCAAAACGGGAGTGTACGCCGCGCTGCTGTTTATGCTTGCGCTGGGTGTTACCGCGGGCTGCGCGTACCTTGTAAAGAACTGGGACAGCGTGGGAAATGCCGTTACGGAGTATCTGCAAGCCGTATTTTCGCCAGACGCCGCGCATGAAAGCGGCATTGACGTGTTTAAAAGCTCGTTCGCGTCAAATCTTATAACCGTTGCCGTTATCTTCTTCGCGGGATTTTTTCGGTTCGGATTTCTTGTGACGGGCGCGGTTGTGATAAGAAAAGGGTTCATATCGGGCTTCACCGCTGCGTCGTTTATCCGCGCATACGGTGCGAAGGGGATAACGGCAATGCTTTCCGCGTCGCCGTCGATGCTCATAACCGTACCTGCGGTTGTGATACTATCCGCCGTAAGCGTGGTTTTTTCGCGGAATGAAAATAAATTTCAAAAAAAATATATTTTTTCTTACATTTTTTTCGGAATTTTTATGATTGCCATATTTTGTGCCGCTTCATTTTCGGACGGGTTTTTAACCACAATATTTATGAATCGGGTATTTCCAGAAATATCATAAAAATGGAAAAAAATAGAATAAAATACCCTCTTGCGGGACATTCTAAGGGAAAATAGGGCTTTACAAATAAAGTTTTTGGTGGTACAATAACATTGCTGAAATGAAATTGTAACACTCTTGAAATATAAGTAACAGGACGGTAAGCGGGAGGCACACAAGATGAACACATACATAGAGGACTATGCAAGTTTTATGACGAACGTACGGAACAAGTCCGCGAATACGGTTGAATCCTACAAGCGCGACATTACGCAGTACATCGCGTATCTTGACGAGCACGGCATTGAAACCGAAGCGGCGACAAAGACAACGGTACTGTCGTATCTTTTGCATTTGCAGAAAAGCGGAAAGGCAAGTTCGACCGTGTCGAGAACACTTGCGTCACTGCGCTCATTCTATGTATACCTGCAGCGCTGCGGTTATGTGCAGAACAATCCCACGTCCAACCTCGAAGCGCCTCACGTTGAAAAAAAGATGCCGCAGATACTCACCGGAGCGGAGGTCGAATGGCTTTTGAACCAGCCTTCGGACGTTGACAACAAAGGCATGAGAGACAAGGCTATGCTCGAGCTTCTGTACGCAACGGGCATACGCGTGAGCGAGCTTATAAACCTCAACATATCTGACGTAAACATGACGATGAGCTTTATCCGCTGCAGGGGCGGGAAGAAGGAGCGCATAATACCGATGGGTGCGGCTGCGCACAGCGCGCTCGAAAAGTATTTGTCGGACGCGAGACCGTACATGATACGCACGGAAACCGAAACGGCTCTCTTTGTAAACATGAGCGGACAGCGTTTGTCGCGTCAGGGCTTTTGGAAGCTGATAAAGCACTATAGAACCGAAGCGGGCATACAAGCCGAAATCACGCCCCACACACTGCGTCACTCGTTCGCGGCGCACCTGCTCGAGAACGGAGCGGACTTGCAGTCCATTCAGGAGATGATGGGACACGCCGACATTTCCTCGACGCAGCTTTACTCGCGCGTCGTGAACAGCAGAATAAAGGACGTGTACGCGAGGTCGCACCCCAGAGCGTAAGTTAATAGCGGAACATAAAAGAGCGTATCAGAGGGAAATGATACGCTCTTTTACTTGCCCTTTTATCCTATACAATTTTAATGAACCCATTCTTTGATATTTTTCCCGAGAAGCCTCTGATACGGCGTATCGTCAGCAGTGCTGATCTTATGAGGGGGAGGGTAGTCATGACCACCTTGAACGACCCTCACCATCGGCATATTTAACGCTCGATACATCAGCTCCGCAACGTCGGCGCGCGTAACCTCCTGATTGGCTGTAAACTCGCCCTCTTTGATAAGCCCGTATTTTACCGCTGCATCCATCCATGATTCATACCACGGCTCCGAGGACTCAACAAGAAAATTATAACAAGGAATTGTTAAGCATACTTTTACAAGCTGCGCAGCCGTCACTGTGTCATTTGGACCGAAAGTGTCTTGGTCATAGCCATTGAATATACCCAGTATCGTACCTTCTTTAACCTGGTTGTAAAACCAGTCTGACGGGGTAATATCCTTAAATGTTACAGTATCGCCGTCTATGGTTTTCTCAATCTCTCCGTCAGCGGCGTAAAACGGATATTCCGCTCTTACGCTGATAGCCGCCATTTCCGCGCGCGTGATTTTGTTGTCAGGGCGAAAGCTTCCGTCTTCATATCCGAGCATGATCTTCAATTCTGAAAGTGTTTTCGTCGCGTCGGTATTGTAATCCGTATACGCATACGCGGAAACCGCCGCCGATGCAGCTACCGCAAAAGCGGCAAGCATTGATATGATTTTTTTAGATTTCATATTATTTACCTCCGAAATATATAATATCTTGAAAGACCTTTCAATTACATTATAAATTGCAAATAAAAAAAATCAACCGAATATGCACATTCGGTCGATTTCATGCATAATTGGTCAATTTTTCTTTGAAAAATCCATATGATTTATCAAAATCGTGGTGTTGAATTTCTTTGCGTCCCTGTCATAGCTCCATTCCATATCACCGCCGTATTTTCTTAGCGCCTGTTTTATGCTCACCGTGCCTATACCGTGCAAGTCCATGTCGCGCTTACTTGTCACAAGCGCGCCGCCCTCGGTCACAGGCTCGTTGTCGGCGCTGTTGTCGAGACGGATAACGGTAAAGGCATTGTTCATTTCGTAGATACTTAAAAATATCTTTTTCGCCGCAGACTTGCCGCTCGCTTCAATGGCGTTGTCCATGAGATTTGCGAATATCGCCACGGTGTCGGCTTCATTTATAAACGACAGGCTAACGTCTTGAATATAAACCTGAAAATCAATGCCGTTTTGCGAGCATTCCTCCGATTTCTGCGTAAGCAAGACGTTGAGCGCATTGTTGTCCGTATATTCCACGAGCAGCAAGGAGCGATTTTTGCTTTCAAGACTTCTTATCATTTCAAGAGCCGCGCCGGAATTTTCGCCGAGCATTCCCTCTATGCTTTTGCAGTATTTATTGAAGTCATGCGCCATGACGCGCAAATCGGCGTATTTATCCTTCAGCATATTATACTTTGTAAAATCAATTTCATTTTTATGTTTAAGCTGCTCCGTAAGCCGCTGCTGTTTAAGCATTGTTTCATACAGATATAAAATAGCAACGGAGGTGATTATAATGCCGATAATCGCCGCTAAAATTAAGTATTTGACACGAATATCCGTCCCCTGCGCAATGACAACAAAAAAAACGTACATACTGATAAGCGCCGAGGTAAAAACAAAAGAAAACAAAAACCAATAATTTGTTTCTTTAAGCTCCTCTAATTTTTTTGCTCGGTGATATATAAAAAGAGCTGTGATAATTCCTAATATTTTGGAAATGGTAACGCCCCAAAGCCTGTATGACATATCTCCTACGATTACAGCCGCATCTATATTAAAAAGCACGGACACACATACAAACACAAACATCTCCGCCATAGCGGAATACATAAAACCCAATGCCACGCAAAATATACGCATTTGCCACTTGCCTTCATATAACAGCGATAAGGCTGCTCCAGATATAATTATACACAGTATATTCAACATGCTTATTGAAAATATATTGTTACTTATATAAATTAAAACCGCAAGTACAGGAACGCCTGCCGCGTAAACAATCGTATTCAATTTTTTTCGCCGCGCTAAAAATGCTTCATCAACTAAAAAAGACATAAAAGCCTCCGCCAAACAGGCAAGCAAGTCAACGCACATTTCAAATAAATCACTCATCTTAAATCCTTTGCCAGCTCAAAAAACCGCGCGTCGAAATCCTTATATCTTCTGCGCGTCATAAATACCTTGTGCGTTTTGCCCGCGTATGACATTGTAACATCGGTCTTATTGTAGCCCGTCACATACTTAAGGTTTACATAAAAACTCTGATGAGGCATGGCAAAGTAATTCACCTCGCTCTCTATCATATCTTTTATCTCGGAAAAGATTTCTTCCGTTTCAAATTCGCACTGCACAGCCGTAATCTTCGCGCGCCGTCCGCTGTTGGATATGTATATTATGTCCGAAACGGCGATGTCTGTTTTGAGTTTGTTTTTGAAATTGGTTACGGTAATTTTCTTATTCACCGCTTCTATCCGCTCGATCGCGCTGTCAATGCCGGAGGAAAGACGTGCTCGGTCAATAGGCTTTGTGAGGTAGCGTATCGCATTCACGTCAAAGGCGCTGTCGAGATAAACGGAATAGTTAGTGATAAAGAACACAAGGCAGTCCTTGTTAATCTCATGCAGCCGCCGCGCGAGGTCGATCCCCGTCATGCCGTCCATTTCCACGTCGAGAAACGCAATATCAAATCCGTCCGCCGCGAGCAGCTCCGACGGTTCGGAAAATTTATCAAATGTGTAATCAACGCCCTTTTCATCGAGCACCGAGCCGATAATTTTATACTCCGCCGCCAGATCCGCTGCGTCGTCGTCACATATCGCAATCCGCATACTTCCACCTCCGCATGAATACATTTTATCACATTTTCGAAAAACATGCAATGCCCGAACGGGTATCGGCGGCAATAAAAACAATTTATAGTATAAACGCGGACAAACGGCATATCCTAAAAAATAGAAAGGAGTAAAAATATGAAAAAAATAATATGCTTAATGATATGTCTGTCCCTTGCGCTCGGAGGGATAAACGTTTTTGCGGAGAGTGAGGGCGCACCGAACCTCGGCATAGACGCGCGCGCCGCGATTCTTATAGAAGCCGACAGCGGCGAGGTGCTGTACGAAATGATGCCTGACGAGCAGGTGCCTATCGCGAGCGTCACGAAAATAATGACGATGCTGCTCATAATGGAAGCGGTCGATAACGGCACGCTGACGCTTGACGATACGGTGACGGTCAGCGAAAACGCGATGAGCTACGGCGGCAGCACTATGTTCCTTGAAGCGGGCGAGAAGCTGAGCGTAAACGATATGCTTAAGGGTATAGCAGTCGCGAGCGCGAACGACGGCTGCGTCGCAATGGCGGAGCATCTTGCCGGAAGCGAGAGCGCGTTTGTGGATATGATGAATAAAAAGGCGCAGGAGCTCGGTATGAAAAACACGCATTTCGTGAACACGAACGGTCTCGACGCCGACAACCACTATTCGAGCGCGCGCGACGTGTCGATAATGTCGCGCGAGCTTTTGAAGCACAAAACTATTTTTAACTACACATCAATATGGACCGACACGCTGCGCGGCGGCAAGTTCCAGCTTGCGAACACAAACAAGCTCATACACAGCTACGACGGCGCGAACGGCTTAAAGACGGGTTCAACGTCAAAGGCGCTCTGCTGCCTGTCGGCGAGCGCGAAGCGTGACGATATGCAGCTTATCGCCGTAATTCTCGGCGCGCCCACGAGCGCGAAACGGTTTGACGGAGCGCGCGCCCTGCTCGACTACGGCTTCGCGAATTACTCCGTGAACACGCAGGTGACAGCCGGCGACAATATGGGCAGCGTGCCGGTCGCGAAGGGTGAAGCCGACAGGGTGGAAGCCATAGCGTCGGACGGCTGCTCGGTGCTTGTAAAAAAGGGTGAGGAGGAAGGTATAGAGAAGGAAATTGTACTTGATGAGAACGTGACCGCTCCCGTAAGAGCCGGAGACAAAATCGGAACTGTCCGCGTGACGCGCGGCGGCGAGGTGATAGACGAAATTGACCTAACCGCAGCCGCTGACGTAAACAAAAAGAGCATAACCGCGATGCTGTGCGAGCTTATTTTGTCGGTGTTCTTCGGCGGCGTAAATGAGTGCGAGCCCACTCCGCAGCCCGACGCGCCGCAAAGCGACGTCACTACTTGAAAAATCGGGAAAAGTGTGATACAATACGCGTATATTACAGCGAAAGGACAAATCAAATGAAGAAAATCATATCAGCAATACTGGCATTGACGCTTGCCGCCGCGCCGACTGCCGCGCTTGCGGGAGGACTTGAAGAGGAAATAGACGCGTACCCATGGGCTGAGACAGCGGCGCGGTACTGCTTTGACAACGGTATACTGTCGGGCGACGAGTACGGCGACTTTAACCTCGGCGGCAATATAACGCGCGCACAGATGGCGCGTATATTCACCGACGCGTTTGGACTTAAAAGGTCTGTATGGTCATCCTTTAACGATTTGAAAGTAACGGACTGGTACTACCCGTACGCGCTGGCGATACAGAGCAGTATGCCGGTAAAGGGATTGGCGTTTAACGGTAACGAATACGTGACGCGTGAGGAATTTGCCGCCACGCTCGTGAAAGCGTCGGGCGGAAAAGCGGCAGACAGCTTCTCCGTTACGAATTACAGCTTTTCCGACGGCGCGGACGTTGACGACGCGTATAAAAATCTCGTGGAAACGGCTGTCAGCAATTTATATATGCGTGGCGACGAGAACGCGCTGCTGCACCCGAAGGACTTGCTGACGCGCGCCGAGGCGTGCAGTATACTGTACCGCGCGCTTAATCCGACCGAGGGCTTAACGCCGATATTCGGCGAAAGCGAGGTAAGCATGGAACAGGCGGTCAGATGGGCGACCGCGTGCGGCGGCTCGGAGCTTTTCATCAACGCCGCGCCGCTTTACTGGCATTACGGCGAGGTGTTCGGAATACGTCCCGACGTGATGTACGCGCAGGCGGGCAAGGAAACGGGTTACGGCAATTACGGAGGCGCGGTGCTGCCGGAGATGAATAACTGGGCGGGGATAAAAATCAAGGATCCCCAGGGCGACGCAACGGAGGATCACGAAACGTTCGCGACGCCCGACGACGGCGTAAGAGCGCATTTTAACCACATGTGCGCGTACGTGGGTACCGATCCGGTGGGAGAGGTACACGACCGCTACTATGTGGTGCTAACGACCGACTGGGCGGGAACGGTAGCCTATGTCGAGCAGCTCGGCGGCAAATGGTGTCCCGATATAAACTACGGATTTCATATAGTTAAAATGCTCGGAGAAATGAAGATGTACTGATATTATCGAGCCGGATAACGCACGTTATCCGGCTTTTATCTATTATGTGGATAATATGCACGAAATAATGAAATTAATTATTCAATTTGCACAACAAAAAAATATTTTTTTGTATAATTAAACGGTTTTTAAACCGCGGGTATCATCTTTATTTACTTTGGGCGCGATTTATGATACAATATTATAAATAAGAAGATTTAGGAGGCGAAGAAAAATGAATAAATGTTATTTCCCCAACAATGAGTTTAACAAACTGCCGTGCGGAGCGGTCGCGTTTGAAAATCACGCGCCCTGGAAGATTCTGTGCGCTAACGAAATATATTTTTCTTCGTTTTCAAACGACGGCGACGAAAATCTGAATGTACCCGACAAATACATACCGAAGCTCGAAACTGCCGCGAAGGAAGCAAAGAAAGGCTCAGACGTTAAAATCTCATATACCGCGCTCTGCGGCAATACCGATAAAACGATAGAAATGACCGTTTCGCATTACTCCGACGAGGCGCTGCTCGGAATTTTGTGGGATGCGACGGAATACCGCCTTATGGCGGAGGAAGCGGAAATCGAAAAGGAAAAGCTCGCCGAATCGCTGTGTGAATCGAAGAATATCGTGTTTGAGCATAATCTCAAGAAAAAGACGCAGACCTTCTACATGCCCGACGGTGAAGGCGGCTCGGTTAAAATAATGAAGAATTTCAGCGATGAGGCGGGTATGCCTCCGGAGGCTCTTCACCCCGACCACAGGGAGTTTTTCCTGAATAATCTGTACAACCCCGACGAGGGCGTACTTGCCGCGCAGATAATACTGCCCGGACGGGACACGTACAGGTGGTATCGCGTCACGCGCCAGTTCGATTATGACGACGAGGGAAATCTAAGCCGCGTATTCGGCGTAATGGTTGACATCGAGGACGAGAAAGCAAAGGCGAAGGAGCGCCAGGCTGAGGCTGAAATAGACTCAAATCTGCGTATTTATTACAGAAACGCGGCGGTAAAGCGTATCGAGGATTATTTAAAGAACAATCCCGACCGCCGCGACTACGCACTGCTCGTAATGGATATAGACAACTTTAAGAGCATAAACGACACATACGGACACCTCTACGGCGACACGGTAATAGAGATGGTGGCGCACGTTTTGGCGGACATACGCCCGAATTTCTCGATAGCCGGACGGTACGGCGGCGACGAGTTTTTCCTGTTCGTTTTCGCGGCTGATAAGAATGAGGTCAAGGAAACGGCGGACAAGATAATACTTAAGCTTCTCGATTTCCGTCTTGCGAACGGCGGCAACGTGACGAGCAGTATCGGTATTTCTCTCGGCGGACAGTTCGAAGAACAGCCGCGGTACAAGGAAATGTTCGAAAAGGCGGATAAGGCGCTGTACGTCGCGAAGAAAAACGGTAAGGCGCAGTGGCAGATTTATAACGACGATATGGACGAGAGCAGCGGAAGGGCGATAGATTACGAAACGGACGACGACACGAGCAAGGAAATGCTGGAGCAGAAGGATTTGATGAAGGTATTTCTGGAGCTTTCCGCCGCGGCGAAAACAAATGAAGATACGATCTACGGCATCATAAAATACATCACCGCGAAATTCGATTTCGACTGGATGCAGGTCATGCAGGTAAACAGCAAGGACGACCTTATAACCGTGCGCTACGAGTGGTCGCGCGATTCCGAGTTTCACAATAACGCCGGAAAGAGCGGCTATTACGTTCATTCGGATATAATGAAATTCCGCAACCACTTTGAAAAGGATCCCGTATTCGCCGTAACGCCTGAAAATACCGAGGGCTTCTCATCGAAGTTCCAGCGCGAGTTTGAAAAGAATCAAGACTACAGCATGATTTACATTGCCGATACGACGACGGACGAAAACTTTTACATGTTCACCTGTATACGCTTTGACAAAAACAAGGAGTGGACGCCGGAGGAGCAGGAAAGCCTTAACGTTGCGACGAAAATCATGACGATGTTTATCGCGCAGGCGGGCAGGGGAACGCAGCGCGAGATAGAGCTTCAGAGGGAAGTGGACGTTGACAAGCGGACGGGTCTCTACAATATGGACAAATTCTACACCGAGCTTGGCAGACTGCGCAAATTCGCGGCTGAGAATAACGAGGATATAGTCGTGTTCCACTGCGAGTTCGGCAATATGATACAGTTAAATCTGAAATACGGCTACCGCGCCGGCGATAATATGCTTGCCGACTTCGGAAGATTTATAAGCGGCAACACGGAACCCACGCGCGCTGTTTTCGGACACGTGAACGGCACCGACAATTTCCTCTGCGCGTTCCGCATAGGCAGGTACGACTACAATCTTATCAAAAAGTACAAAACGGAATATGAAAACTTCTGCCGCCGTCAGAATGAGCAGTACCCCGGTGTGGATATTGTGATAAGAACCGGCGCGTACGTTCTCAAAAACGGCGAGGAGGGCGGTATAGGCTTCAGTAAAGCGCATTACGCGGTAAAACGCGAGCAGAACCGCCGCATAAATCTGTTTGAATGGTACGACGACAAAACAAAAGAAAAGCTGTAACGCGAGTTACAGCTTTTTTCATATTATAAATTCGTTATATCCCTGTCTATATCGGGCATATTCACAAGACCTATCGTCTTAATATGCTCGATTTCTTTCGCGTTCATCGGCTTCGCGTCGGGGTCGGGGTCGGGCATTTCCACATGAAGCATATCCGCCTTGAGCAGCGACGCGATAGGCTCAATGCCGAGCTTTATCATTTCCTGACCGACGAACCGCGCGATAATGCCGCCGCCGATGTCGTTCGTGTGCGTGTAATCTCTGCCTTCGCCGTCGCCCCAGAAGTAGTCCCACGCTTTGCGCGCTCCTGCCATTTCAAAAAACTCTGTCGTGCGCGTCCACAGGTCGATAAACGGAACGTCCTTTTCATCACATACGGCTTTTACGGCGTTTCGGTAGTCGCCCAACAGATTTAACAGCGTGCCGTCCTCATTGAACAGTATGCGGTTAATAGGCGAGCATATTATCGGCTTAGCGCCCTTTTCACGCGCGAAATCAACGAGGTACCGCAGATTGTCGGCGTAACCCGTAAACGCGCCCAGCTCCGCGATTTTCTGGTCGTTGTGACCGAACTCTATAATAAGAAAATCGTCCTTCTTAATTTTATCCTTGAACGCCGCGAAATTTATCTCCATAAAATCCTTTGTCGAGCTGCCCGACTGCGCCTGATTTTCAACCGCGATACCGCATTTGAGCAGCATCGGGAACATCTGCCCCCAGCCGCAGTACGTTGACGACGGCGTGTACGGGTATTCGGCGGGTTGGTCGGTAACGGTGGAGTCACCGGCTATGTAGATTACGGGAATATCGACGGGCGACGCGGTCGCAATAGCCGTAAAATCGCCGTCGCACGCTATGTCAATCTCCACGCCCTCCGCGATTATGTCGTCCTCGTCGCGGCGCAGCTTGTCGCACACGCTGACGTTAAACGTAAAGTCGCGGCTTTCGCCCTTTTTCATCTCACAGTTCTGCACCATGACGCGCCTCGACTGCGCGTAAATCGTAAACGTAATATCCTCGTGTGCCGATAATGAAACGGTTACCTCGTACGTGCCTTGGGGCGCTTTGAGAGAGATGTGCAGCGGTTCGTTATTGTAATTCATTTTGATTGCTCCTTAATTAAAATTTTGTTTTATCGTGCCGTTTTGGTACGCTTCCATAAGCGCCCGAAGCTCGCGTATGCGTTTAGCCTGCGCCGCGCCCGCGTCGGTGTCCTCGATGAGCAGACGCTTCGGCGCAAGGTCTATCACGTCGAGAGTGGAGTAAATGTCCTTTTCCCTCTGTATCGCGCTCTGCGCCGACACAAACGCGTCATGCGCGCTTAAAAGCAAGCCGTGCGAGTTAAATATCAGCGTGTAACCGGCAAGTCCCGTGACCTTCTGATACGCCCTCGACAGACCGCCGTCGATCACGATAAGCTTACCGCCCGCCTTGATAGGACTTTCGCCCTTTTTAATCTTAACCGGCACGTGACCGTTTATAATATGCGAGTACGCCTTTTTGTCAATGCCGAACTCCTCCAAAATCATGCCGCACACCTCCGGCTGCTCCACGAGGCGGTAATACTCGTCCTTAATCTCCGTCCACGTGCTTTCGTCCTCGATGAAGTAACGCTCGAACGTCGTCATTTTGTTTTTGCCGTACAGCGGCGAGAAGCAGCCGCACCAGAGGAACCACAGAAAGTCCTCGCCGTATTCCTTCGCCTTAGATCCTCTGCGTCCGAAAAAGCCGTCGCGCGCAATCTTGTCAGCCATATCCATGAGCGACTTACCCTTTACCTTTTTACCGGCGAGCGTCACCTCGCGGAACGTGCCGTCGCTGTTCATCGGTATGCAGCCGTGGTAGAGAAGATTGTTGTTGCAGGAATGGTAAATGCTGCCCTTCTCGTACAGGAAACGTATGTGCCGCTGCAGCTTTTCGCTGCGCAGAAACGACGTTCTCAAAAGCTCCATAAGCTCTTTTTCCTCGCTCGTAAGCTCGTACGGATTTTCGGGATCGACGGTGGGGAAGTTAGTGTCGGTGAGCTTGTGCGTCACGCCGTCAAGCGTTATCGTGCCGTCCTTGTAATTTATTTTGTCAAGCATGAGGTGGCTGTCCATTTCAAATTCGGGGCGGCGCAGGATAAGCTGACCCTCCAGCTTAAACTCGATTATCGAGATTGCCTTATGTATACGCGCCCACACGTTCTCGTCGTGGCGCGACATTCTCACCTCGTTGGGATTTCTGAGCTTGAACCGCTCGCAAGGGTCGTCCGCGTACGTTTCGAGCGCGAACACCGTAAGCGGACGCATATTTATTCCGTACCCGTCCTCGAGACAGTCGAAATTTGCGTACTTTGTCGATATGGATATGACGTTCGCGATACACGCGAGCGAACCCGCAGCCGCGCCCATCCACTCAACGTCGTGGTTGCCCCACTGAATATCCACGCTGTGGTAGCTTTGGAGCGTGTCGAGTATAATATCGGCTCTCGGACCTCGGTCGAATATGTCGCCGATGATGTGAAGGTTGCCTATCGCGAGCGTCTGTATGAGCGTCGAAATATCGACTATAAACGCGTCCGCCTGACCAAGCTCGACTATTGATGAAATCGTTTCGTTGTAGTAGTTGGACTTGTCCGAGCCGTAGTCGTTGTCGGCGTGGATAAGCTCGTCAATTGTTGAGCCGAACGTCTGCGGCAGGAACGAGCGCACCTTCGCCCGCGTGTATTTCGACGCTATGACGCGGCATATCTCGATAAGGCGGTAGAGCGTGATTTTGTACCAGTCGTCAATGTCCTCGACCTGTGATTTTATAAGCTCCAGCTTTTGTTCGGGGTAGTATATGAGCGTGGCGAGTATCTGCCTGTCGCGCTCGGACAGCGTGCGCCCGTAAATGAGCGCAATCTTGTCCTTTATAACGCCCGACGCGTTTTTCAATATGTGCAGAAAGGACTCGTATTCGCCGTGAATGTCGCTCATAAAATGCTCCGTGAGCTTCGGCAGCTTCTGCATTGACTGCAGGTGTATGATCTCCTTCGCTGCCGCCTTGACCGTCGGGTACTGCTGCGATAACAGCGTGAGATAGTCAATATCGTATTCCATGTGGTACCATCCTTTCTGAATTTATAATATATGCCTCCCCTGCTAGGGGAGGTGACGCCGAAGGCGTCGGAGGGGTTTGGTTTTGTAGAGAATAAACCCCTCAGTCACACTTGCGTGTGACAGCTCCCCTAATAGGTGAACGACGCTTCAGCGTCGTAGGCGTGTTGCGAAGCAACAAACGCCGTAGCAAGGGGAGCCTTACAACGGGCGACCGCGAGGGTCGCCCCTACGGATTAACGATGTGAACGGGACGTCATGGGTGCCGTCCCCTACGCCCAATTTTATAAATTGACGCCGTAGGGGCGAACCGTGTTCGCCCGCATGAACCCCTGCAATTTTCATTTTGCGCGTCGTAGGGGCGACCCTTGCGGTCGCCCGCCTATCTACATCACCAAACCTGCGAGCAGCACAGCCGCGACGCTCACCACCGCCGCTGTCACAAGTCCGCCGCCGAGGAATGCGGCGCATATCGCCGCCGCGCACCCGATTGCCGAAACGACGACCGAGCCGGTGCAGAAAAATATCGCGGGAAACGTCATCGCGCCGAGCACGGCATACGGCACGTAATAGAAGAACGACCTCAGCCATACCGACTTAATTTCGCCGCGCAGCAGCGTAAACGGCAGCGCGCGTATCATATACGTAACGCCCGCCATTATAAGCACATAAATAAACATATTCATTCGCCGTCAGCCGCCTTTCTCGGAAAGAAGGTCGCGCCGAGCGCGCTCGCGGCTACTGCCGCTATGATTATGACCCACCCCGACGAAATAAACGGCGTGAGGAAGTACATCGCCGCGCTGATCGCCGCGGCAACCGCTACCGCGAACAAAATCTTAATATCCCTCTTAACCGCCGGTACGATTATCGCTATAAACATAGCGTAAAGCGATATTTCCATAGCCCTTGCAAGATATTCGGGCAGAAGTCCGCCCGCGAACGAGCCGAGAACCGTTCCGACCGTCCAGCCGACGTACGGCACGGCGATAAGTCCGAGCATAAGCGGGAACGTGACTGTCCGCACTGACGTTGAAGCGATAACGAAAATCTCATCCGTCACGCCGAACGCCGTTACGAGCTTTTGACCCATTGAAAAATTCCGCGTTCTCTGCGTCAGCGATATTGACATGAGCATGTACCGTGCGTTTATCACAAGCGTCGTGAGCGCCATTTCCGCGTACGTACCCGCCGCACCTATTATGTCCGCCGCGGCGACCTGTCCGGCTGACGTTAGGTTTGTCATTGAAATTATAATCGACCATATCGGCGCGATACCGTTCGCCACCGCCTTAATGCCGAACGCGAACGACACCGGCAGATAGCCGAGCGCGATAGGCAGACCGAGCTGGGCGCCCATTCTGAACTGTTTTCTCTTATTTAATCCCATAATTTACCCCATTTACCGTAATACAATAATTATACCTCAATTTGCCGCCCAAATCAATATAAAACCCGAAAATATTCTTCTTCGCAGGTATTTTTTGCACGCGCGCGGCGGATATTAAAAGGAGAAGAAGCAGCCGAAGGAGAGAGTGAAATGGCAGATATAAACATAGACGAAATGATAGACGGATACGTTAAAAAGGCTCAAAAAGCGCTCGAAGAATTTATGAGCTTCACGCAGGACGACATTGATAAAATCGTGAAGGCAATGACGCTCGCAGGTCTTGACAAGCACATGGAGCTTGCGAAAATGGCGGTCGAGGAAACGGGCAGGGGAGTGTACGAGGACAAAATCACGAAAAATATGTTCGCGACCGAGTACGTGTACCACTCTATAAAAAACGAGAAAACCGTCGGCGTAATTGAGCAGAGCGACTTGGAGGACTACGAGGTTATATCCGAGCCGGTCGGCGTTATATGCGGCGTTACGCCCGTCACGAACCCTACCTCGACAACGCTGTTTAAGGCAATAACGTGCATAAAAGCGCGCAACCCGATAATTTTCGGCTTCCACCCGGCGGCGCAGAAATGCTCCGCAAAGGCGGCGGAAATAGTGCGCGACGCGGCTTTAAAGGCGGGTGCGCCGGAAAACTGCATACAGTGGATAGAGCATCCGTCCGTCGAAGCCACGACCACGCTCATGAACCACCCGGGCGTCGCGACGGTACTCGCCACCGGCGGCAGCGGCATGGTAAGAGCCGCGTACTCGACCGGTAAGCCGGCGCTCGGAGTGGGACCCGGCAACGTGCCGTGCTACATTCACAAGAGCGCCGATTTGGAACAGGCGGTAAACGACCTCATACTGTCCAAAACGTTTGACAACGGCATGATCTGCGCGTCGGAGCAGGCGGCGATAGTCGATAACGAGATACACGAGGAATTTGAGCGTCTTATGGAAAAGTACGGCTGCTATTTCGCGCGTGACGATGAGATAAAGCGGCTGTCGGACTACTGCATAAACAGTGAAAAAGGCTCTGTAAACCCCGACATAGTAGGCAAAAGCGCGGACTTTATCGCTGAAAACGCCGGTATAAGCGTCCCGAAGGGTACGAAAATCCTTATTGCGAAGGTTGACGGTGTGGGTGAGGAATATCCGCTCTCACGCGAAAAGCTGAGTCCCGTACTCGCGTACCTTATCGCAAATTCAACCGACGAGGGAATAAAACGCGCCGAAGAAATGGTCATGTTCCACGGCATGGGACACAGCGCCGTTATCCACGCGCGCGACGGGGAGGTTATAAGGAAATTTTCCGACGTTCTGAAGGCGAGCCGCATTATAGTAAATTCGCCGTCGTCGCACGGCGCGATAGGCGACATTTACAACACGAATATGCCCTCGCTTACACTCGGCTGCGGCAGCTACGGCGGCAACAGCGTGAGCGGCAACATCACGACGATGAACCTTATAAACAGGAAAAGAGTGGCGCGAAGGAGAGTAAACATGCAGTGGTTCAAAATTCCCGACAGAATATATTTCGAGCGCAACTCCATACAGTACCTTGAAAAAATGCCCGGCATAAGCCGCGCGTTCATCGTCACCGACCCGGGCATGGTAAAGCTCGGTTATGTGGACAAGGTGCTGTACTATCTGCGCAAGCGTGAAAAATACGTTCACTCCGAGATTTTTTCGGACGTAGAACCCGACCCGTCGATAGAGACGGTGCGCGCGGGCGCGGAGATGATGAATGATTTTAAGCCGGACGTTATAATCGCGCTCGGCGGCGGCAGCGCGATGGATGCGGCAAAGGGTATGTGGCTGTTTTACGAGCATCCCGACGTTGACTTTAACGCGTTAAGACTGCGCTTCCTCGACATCAGGAAACGCGCGTTCAAGTTCCCGAAAATGGGCAGGACGCGGCTTGTCGCGATACCTACCACATCGGGAACGGGTTCGGAGGTAACGAGCTTCGCCGTAATATCCGACAAAAAGAACAACATGAAATATCCGCTCGCCGACTACGAGCTTACGCCCGACGTGGCGATAATAGATCCGCAGTTTGTGATGTCGCTGCCGAAAAGCGCGACCGCCGACACGGGACTTGACGTTCTCACGCACGCGATAGAGGCTTACGTGTCGGTCATGGCGTCCGATTACACCGACGGACTTGCGGTAAAGGCTGTGCAGCTTGTGTTTGAATATCTGCCGCGCGCGTACAGAAACGGCGCGTCGGATGGGGAAGCGCGAGAGAAAATGCACAACGCCGGCTGTATAGCGGGTATGGCGTTCACGAACGCTTTTTTGGGACTTAACCACTCGATCGCGCACAAAATAGGCGGCGAGTACCACATACCGCACGGCAGAGCGAACGCGGTACTTTTGCCGCACGTCATACGCTATAACGCTTCGAAACCGTCAAAGCTCGTGTCGTTCCCGAAGTACGACCGTTTCAAAGCCGATAAAAAGTACGCCGAAATAGCCGCGGCTCTGAACCTTCCCGCGTCAACGGCGGAGGAGGGAGTTGAGAGTCTTGTAAACGCAGTTATAGATCTGATGAAGGAAGTGGACGAGCCGCTTTCGTTCGCGGAGTGCGGAATAGATGAAAAAACGTACACGGAAAAGCTCGGCGAACTGGCGGAAAAGGCGTTCGAGGATCAATGCACGACGGCAAATCCGCGTCTGCCGCTCGTTAGCGAGATAGAGGAAATCATGATGAACGCTTATCGGGGACACTAAAACATAGGGACACTAAAATAGGGGACACTAAAATTTTAGTGTCCCCGTTTTGCGTGTTATTATATAAATTCAAACTGGAATTGTCAAGAATCGTGCAGTCTAAAAAACACCCAAAATTCCTTATCGATTATTGTGCAGTTTGCCGATTG
>CANQQS010000018.1 GCA_947626045.1 uncultured Clostridia bacterium
CTGCTTGCAGGCTTCGTTGTCGGCTTCGGTGTTGCTGTCGGAACTGCCGTAGGCTCAACCGTAGGTTCGGTTGTCGGCTCTACCGACGGTGATGTTGTCGGTTCTACTGACGGTGATGCCGTAGGCTCTGTTGACGGTTCTGCTGTAGGCTCAACTGACGGTGATGCCGTAGGTTCTACCGATGGTGATGTCGTAGGCTCAACTGACGGTGATGCCGTAGGTTCTACCGATGGTGATGTCGTAGGCTCTGCTGACGGTGATTCTGTCGGTGCCGGTGACTCTGACGGTGCCGGTGAAGGCGTCGGCAAATCTTCTTCATAGTCAGGTGTGCCGTTACCGTTTGTATCCGCTGCCCATACAGCATATACGGTCAGCTCTGTATCGTCATTCGTTCTTGCGGGTATGTTCAGTTTTCCGTCCACTGACATACCTTCGGGCAATTCATCAGCCGAAGTAACAGGATCAACCTTTTCCAGACTCCATCCCATCAGAACTGCGCCTTCTCTTGTAACGCCTTCTGTAGGAACATCAATCGTGGTATTCGGCAGCTGTTCTGCGATGTCTTCGGGAATAACAGATGTTTCATCACAGCCGTTGCCGTCGAATGTTACCTTATAAGGCGTCTCGCGATAGTCTGCGATGTAGTTATAGTTATCGTCTATCGCCCATACAACGTACGCGTTTGTGAATCTCTCGTCCGTTATAGCTCTGTAATAGTATCCGTCTGCGGTGAGATATCCGTTTGAGTCTGCCTGTCCGTCCCTGTTATCGGGATTTTTGGTATCAGGCACGAGCAATCGTCCGATTACCCAGTTGTTCTCATCCTGAACTGACGAGGAAACTCTGTGTGAGAAGCCGCTCCAGCCTATCTGAGCGTAGTGATGGTAAACCGTCTTACCGTCCGCACAGTACAGAACACCCTCTTTTATCACATTACTGTCCTCAAACTCAATATTCTCGCCGTCGCTGCCGCTGTTCGTTCCCGGGAACGGAACATAATGTCCGGGCAGGATATTATACTGCACGTTCGGCAGCTTTGCTCTGTTCTCATCGGAGATTGTTATTGTATCCTGCGTGATAGGATTACCGTCCTCGTCCACGTAAGGAAGCGTCGGAATGTCACTGCCGCCTGAAGAGCGGTCACTGAAGCTATCGTTCAGATTATACGTATGCGTCAGAGTATTCTCCGCGTAATCGCGTATACCGTTGTTGTTCGAATCAACCGCCCATACAGCGTATACCTTGGCATTGCTGTCTGCCGGTATAGTTACACTGCTTACAATAGTGGTCGTCTCTTCATTTTCGTTGCTTATAAGATCATGATGCGCGTTATTCCATTCCTCATTCTGTGTCCAGCCTATCAGAACCGCGCCGGGCTTGTAAATCATTACAGACGCCGACTGCGTTGTCATAAGAGCCGCATCGCTGCCGGGTTCATGATGGTCGTTACATGTGTAGAACAAGCCTGTATTCGGATCAACATTATAACGGTTTCCGGTCGCGCCGGGAGCGTAGTATTCTACATGATAGTAGTTACTGTCAAATCCTGCGTTGCCCTGATCGTCCGTCTCTGCGTATACCGCGTAAAGATATACGAAGTTTCCGCTCTTCGGACTCGGAATCGTATACGGGCTTGTTACAAGCTCTACAGACTGGTCTTTTTCTTCTGCATCTTTCCACGATACCTTTGATACCGGATTGCCGTAAGCGTCAACCACGTTGGTTATTGTCGTATCGTTCGCCGGTATATCCACGATAGGCAGTGTTACACTCCAGCCCGCGAATACCGCGTGACCGCCGTCTCCGGTCTCCTTGATAAGATTTGTCTGAGTTGTCAGCGGATAGCTTGCACCTACAAGCAGCTCAGTCATATCCTCGGGCGCTGTACCTGTGCCGCCCGATGCCTGATACGACAGCGATACCTTATTTTCGGTATAGTCCGCAATCTGGTTGTTGTTTCTGTCAAGCGCCCAAACCGCGTATACCTGCGGGTCGGACACCGTTGTTTCGGTTATGTCAATCGTTGTGACAAAGTGTGCGTTTGCCGGAGCCTCATTATAGAACGGCTCCGCGCCGCAGTCAACATCGCTCCAGCCTACGAATACCGCGCTGCCGAGTGCAGTGTTCTTTGTCCACTTTCCGCCCTTTATGCCTGTGGCTTCGTCATCCGCTTCGTTTGTCGGCTGCCACAGCGTTATTCCGATTGCGCCGACTTCTCCGGGCGGGTATGACTGCTTGATTGCGTCAAGAAGCGTCTGCGGAGCGGTTCCGCCGTTCAGCATATAGTCTATATTCAGACCGCCCTGAACCATGTGACACTCCGAGCAATACAGAACTTTTCCGTCTTCGTACTCCACCCACGTATGTGACTTCGCGCGTGCGACTTCTGTTTCAGTCTCACCGCAAACAGAGCATGTACGTGTCTGAGTTGTCTCGTCCGTGCAAAATATTCTGCTTGCCTCATCAACTACCCAGCCGTCGTTTATCTCCGAGTTAAGCCACTGATGTCCGGGTGCGGGTATCTCAATCGTCTCAACCGAGCCTTCTTCTTCCGCACCGCAGACCTGACATACTCTGTGTGTCTGATATGAGCCGGGCGTTACGCAGTCTGTAGGCTCAACTCTGCTGCCTTCGATCTCTACCGCGTTCGAATTGAAGTTATGCGGCGTTGCGGGAATAGGTACAGCCACTATCTGACCGCAGTCATCACACTTCAAAACATACATTCCCGTATGGTCGCATCCCGCAGAATAACTCAGCTGCTCGTCTTGCACCATTTTATGCTCTTCCTGACCTATTGACAGCGTAGGAATCGAAGCCGTCTCAGTCCAGCCGCAGTCACGGCTGCACTTCATCGCTACAACGCCTTCGCTGACTGTCGTAGGAGCTACGCTGTTCTCTTCATCAAGAACCGGATCGTGTCCGAGCGCCACACCTGTGGTGGTCGTCTCGCTGTATGTGCATCCTTCATTAGTGCAGGCGAATACCACTGTCGCAGGCTCCGTACAGGTAGCCGGCGTCTCAAGCGCCGTATTGCGCTGCAGGTTATGCGCCGTCATCGGGATAACCGTATAATTACCCTGTTCGCCGCACGGGCAGTCAAGGTATGTGTAGCCCTCTCTGTAGCACGTCGCATCCCGGTGCACCTCGTCGCCGCTGTGCTCATGCAGTTTATATTCAATTCCGCCGGATGCGTCAATATTTGAGTCTCTCAATATATCCTCAAATCTCTGCTTATCCTCTTCATCCTTATATTCAATGGTAAGCTTGCCTACCACTCTGCCCTGCTGCGTGTTATCGTTCGTTCTGAGCTCACTGCCCGGATAAAGTGTAACGTCACCCTCGATATATCCGCCGCCGTCAAGAACTATCTCGCCGCCCGCTTTTACGGTAACGTCAGCGTCAATATGACCGCTGTTGAATACCTTCGCGTCGTTCGCAACAGTCAGGTTTCCGACAATCTCGCCCTTGTTTACGAAATATTCGGTTCCGGGAGTATCGTATTCTTCCGGATCCTCAATCGTAACGTTGCCGCTCATCACACCTGTAGTTTCGTTTGTAACGTTAGCGCCGTTTTCGAGATGAACGTCGCCCTCTACGGTTCCGTAGTTTGAGAACGTTGTGGTATTCTCACCGTTAGAATAGCTGAATACCGCTAAGGAGCCTGTCATCGTTCCATGGTTGGTCAGTTTGTTGCTGTCAAGAACAATGTCGCCGTCAACCGTCATATTCGGACCGAATACGTCCTGTCCGTTCAAATAGTAGTCATAGTTGACTCCGCCCATTTCGTTGCCGCTGTACGAATAATTCAGATTGCTGTGCATGCTTCCGCCGTCAAGCTCCATTTGCGTGTTGCTGCTCCACTGATAAATCGTACTGGTGCTGTGAGCGATATTGTTATCAACCTCACCGCCGGTCATCTGGAAGTTACTGTTGTTATGGAGATAAATCGCAACTCCGTGACCGTTATTCACACCGCCGGGGCCGAAAATGTGATGTATACGTCCGCCGGTCATGGTAAGCTTACCGCCGTGAACTATAATAACGCTTCCGTTACAGTTATAAGCGTAAACATCGTATATTTCCGTACCTTCATTAATCACAACGTTTTGCGTTGCGACCGTGCTCAGAAGACCGCCGTTCTGCCATGCGCTGTGACACTCGTGGATCTTCGCTCCCGTCATATTAACGGTCGTGTTGTCCTTCAGTTCACGCACGAGCTGTCCGCTGTTCGCGTCGAGATTATGTATATCGGTGCCTTCGTTCATGTTTATCGTAGCGCCCGCGTCGGTAACGCCGAATACCGCGTAGTTTCCGTATGTTTCAGTTTCTTCGTTATATGTGCTCATGTAGCCGATCTCGGTATTCTCGAGAGTAACCGTACCGCCTACCTGAATAAGGTTGCCTGTGGTTGTGATATTCTTTCCTTCTGTCGCTTCCGAACTTGCGTCATCAGATAAAGCAGCCGCAAGAGACTGGAGGAAATTGTTCGGATCATACGGCGTTCTGGGGAAATCCTGTTCGCTCAAAGGCTTTGTAGGATCGAGCATGGTTGAGTTCGGATCTCTCTTGCCGTATACAATAGGCTTACGTCCGCCGTGAGCGTACGAGTCGCTGTACCATGTTCTGCCTCTTTCCGAAATCATCGTGCCGTATACGCTCATCTGTATAAGCTGATTAACCATGGGATTATCCCAGTACCAGTAAGCACCCGCGTCAATCTTGACGTCCTTGAACGTTACGTCGTCGCCCGCGTCAATCTTGAACATCGAGCCTGTGTACGTTACGCCTCCGATAGTCGCGCGGCTTATCGTGTGACCCTGACCGTCGATTGTGATTTTCTTGTCTCCGGCAATTTCAGCCATATAACCTATCTCAAAATCATCGGTAAGGTAAATCGTGCCGCCGTTCTCTACATCGTGCATAGCCTTGGAGAGGCGTGCGTAACGCGTGCCGTTTTCAACTGTCTGACCGGGATTCGCGACAACTATACTGCCTTCCTCTGCCGCGCCGAAGTCTGTAAACGGCGTGTTTGCGGGAAGTACAACGTTATTGTTATCCTTATCCCTATAGCTTATCTGAGCGGTGGGGTTCGATACGATAGCGTCGCCGTATATGCTGAACATACCGAATACATATGTCGTACCTATCTTACCTCTGAGATAGTAGCCGCCCTCTTCTGTGCCGAGAGGCGACAGAGGATACGTTAAGCCGTCGGGTGTGGTGAGTGTATATGTTGTAGTTGCATCATCTGTACCCGCACCCGTTGTCTTTACCTCTATTGTATACTTTCCGTCACCCGTCTCATATGTACCGTCCGCGATTACCGATGCATAGTTGCTCTGATCGGTCTTATAATAACGGTAATTGCCGTTTATAACAATTGGCTGTTCATTATCCGTACCTGTGGTGTCCTTATAGAAAGTAGTGCCGCCAATAAATGTATGATATGTCAGCTCTTCCGAAGCGTTTCTGTTATAGTTGTTCCATGTTATATCGCCTCTCTGGAACGGGCTGTACTGATTTACTACATCGCGCTGATCCTTCGTTACATTTCTGAAGCCGTTGTACAATACGCTTATGGTTTTTGGCAGATGCAATCCGGTCTCCTCGTCAAGCGTTGCGTTATCGCTGTTGAACGCCACGTCCGCGCTGTATATTGTCTGATCTGCCGAAACATTGTCCTTGGGCACCCATGTGATGTCACCGTTCTCATCAATATTTATATAGTGAGGAACACTCGGATCATCCATGTAATATGTGCCCTGGAACTGCTTAAAGTATTCGTGCGCTTTTTCCTTATTCTCATCGCTGTACGCTCTGTCGTTTGTGTAGAGCTTTGTGAAGGTCTTGTTGTAATTCGGTTCTGTGTTCTTCGTTACGACCTCCCAATCGCTTCCGTCAGCCTTCTTCGAGTCAAAGAGCGTTGTGTTGCCCGCATAGATATACGCTGTCTCGTCGCCCAATACGGGAGCCTGACCGTTGATAGTCGCCGCGCCGAAGGAAACCTTCTGCATCTGCTCAACAGCCTGGAGATTGTTGTTCGCCTGATATGCGCGCGCGTTCGGGAACATTACGGCAAATCCGCTTACGCCGCCCGCAACGTGTGTCGCCTCATTAAGCTCCGATCTGAGCGTAACACGCGGCTTAATCTTCTTATAGTTAATTGTTTCTCCGGTGCCCGTACCGTCGTCAACATAGAAGTATACTTCTCCCTCGTCATTGATTTCCGCGTACCACTTATCGGTCATCTGCGGACGGTATGTGCCGGCATACTTGTTCTGCGATAACCACTGCTGCGCGTTCAGATAGTCATGCTCCGCGCAGAGATCTATCGCCGATACCGTCATATGCTCGGGCTCGCCGTCCTCATCCTCGTCCGGCTTGTAAACGGTTTTCGCCGTAACCGTGAAGTAGTTGTTCAGATACTGCTGATCCTCGGCAGCAGCTGAATTTCTGAGAGTCGCATTCAGCGTAAGGGACGCGTTCTGCGTGCACTCGGTATTGTCGTACCAGCCCTCCAGCGGAACAACTATGCTTGATACATATCTTCCGTATGTCGCGTTCTCGGCGAAGGTCGGAGCAACTACAACATCCTTGTAATTCTCTTCCTTATTCTCCGAATCATCGAATTTGAGAGATACTTTACCCTGCTCGTCAATCTTCATGCGCCAGTTTGAGCCGTCGTTCGCGTAATACTCGCCCGCGAACTCCGTCATATATGTTCTGTCCTCTTCAAGCTCCGAATCGCATACAAAGCGCTCCGTGCTGCTCAATACGACTTTGTGATCGGCATCTGAATCCGCTTTATGATATATTGTGCCGCTTGCGGTAAAGTAGTGCGTTATTATATTTGCGCTGTTTCCGCCGCCCCATGTCAGCGTAATATATGCCGGCTGCGGAGGATCATTCGGCTTGAGTTCAAGATCATTTCCGATATGGTCCGGCACTTCGATAAGCAGGCTGCTCAAGTATCTGCCGTTTATGCCAACATCCGGATTTGTTGTATTATATCCGAATACCGGCTTCGGATTTACCTTAACAAATTCGTTTGAATCATCGTCCAAATCAACAAGCACATCTCCGTCCTTGGTAATTCTGATACCCCAGTCAACATTGGGGTCGTTGAAGCTGTACTCGGTATATTCCTCGGACTCGCCGCCCTCGATATACGCGAATTTACGCAAATACTGCTTCATCTCGGCGACAGACGCCTTATCCTTATCATTTGTCGGATTTTCCTCGGAGGTTGAAGGATCAAACTCCGTGCTTCCGGAATAGGTGTAGTTCATATTGCCCGAGAAGTAATGCAGAAGCGTGGTCTGAGCAGGATCAAGCCAGCTGCCGTCCTCGCCCTTCTGCTGAACGGCGTAAACCGCCGCACCGGGCGCAGTGAAGCGTCTCGGCTGCGTAAAGTTAGCCGTCTGGTCGTTAGCCCATGTGAAGGCGTATGTCGCGGGATAAATATTGGCTGTCGACTCGTTGTCGTTTCTGCTGTACCAGTCATAATCCGTGAACACGATCGATGACGGGTAAACCGTCTCATCCTTCATAACATATTTTTGAGCATCGCTCATATTTACGAACGCAATCTCGTGATCCACGCCGTCAAACGCGTGGTATACAGGTGTACCGTCGTCCTTGATTTCGATATACTCATCCGATAAATCGGTAATTGTACCCGGGCGGTTTATATAGTACTTGCCCGCAAACTGCTTGTAGTAGTCCTTATACCAATTTACATAATCGGTGTGCATAAAGTACAGCGTCGGAGCCTTGAATTTCTCCGGCTCTCCGTCACCGTCCGCGTCGGGCTGATAGAAATATCCGCCGCTCGCTGTGAAATACTTATACGGATCGCCCTTATTCTCATGCGCCCTGTTGTCGTTATTGACACCCCATATCAGCGTCAGATACGCGGGGGTCGTGCATGCGGTGTCGGAATAATATCCCGGCAGGTATACATACATATTAGCAACAGAGTACACATAATTATCGGGCTGGTTATTGCCTTCCGAGTCAGCTCTTGTGAATCTGTTTACCGCGTTAAGCACGGGCTTGTAAATACCGTTTGTGCCCTCGTCGAGCGTTACATTGCCGTACTCGTCTACAACGATCTTCCAGTTCTTGTACATCTCGTTGTAGTTCGCGCCAAATCCGGGAGCCAGCGCGTACTCGCCTTGATAATTCTTGAAATACTCGTTTGTATATCCTCCGTCGGCGGTGAAGATACTCATGGTATTTCTGAACACCTTAAGTCTTTGCTCGTGAATCGTCGGATTGCCTTCCGCATCTGTTGCCGTCGAGCCGCTCCAAAGAGTCGCGTTTGTGTTAAATGCGTAACGCTCAAAGCCCTCGGGTTTATCGGCTGCGGTTGCCGACGCGCTCACATATTGCGACCATGTGGGAACGAACGTCTGATAATTCTGCGTTCCCGCCTGATTGTACCAATCCGAGCTTGTGAACGTAAATGAGCTGAGACCGGTCTTTACAGCCGGATATTCAGTTGTCGCGTCGGTCGTATATGTAACATCGGTAACCTTTATATTACCCGCCGTTGCGATATCACCGTTGGTAAGAGTAGGCTGACCATTAGCGTCAATCGTAATCTTCCAGCCGGAGTTATCGTTTAACGTATACTCCCTCGGCGCGCTTCCGAGAAATTCGTTTACCTTATCATAACGGATATAGCTCTCACGGTTTGCGCCGCCGTTGCCCTGTCCGTACACGTTATATGTACGCAAAGGCTGACCGAGAGCATCGCCTACCTTAGCCCCGTATACGGTGTAATTATTGTGACCCGGTCTGAATCTCTCATGGGTGACATCAAAATTCATCGTAAGCGAAACTCTGTCGGTAAACTCTGTATTATCGGGCGCGGCAAACCAGTTATCGTCCGTGAAATACATTGAGCTTACATACCACTGATTTTCAAGCGAAGGCTCATCACTTTCCAGATAACTGTAATTTGTGTTATTTACGTTAGTAAAATTATAGTGCGTAGGCGTACGCTTAACTATAGTGCTTCCGTCATAATAATACCACTCAACAGCGCCTTCGTTCGTGATCGTCATATACTCGCCCGTTGTTCCGGCATAGTTATAATGATACGTTCCGGCATAATTTGCAAGGAATTTCTGCGCCTTACCTATATAATTGGTCTCATGGTCGCAGTAAATAGTCGGAACGCGGAACTGTTCCGCCGCGCCGTCAGCGCCGGCTCTGTAAAGGTTGGCAGCGCTTATTGTGAAGCTCCATGTGGGGTCGCCCTCGTCCTTCCAACTATTTCCGTTTAAGAAATTCCACGTCAGCGTCAGATATGCAGGTGTTACTAACGTTGCGTCGGTATAATAGTCGGGAAGGTATACATACATTGTCGCAACCGAATCGCGCCATTCCTCGGAGTCTGTCGTAAGCAAGTGCTGTTCGTTACGCACAGATGCTAACGCCGCTTGAAATTTTTTGTCTCCTCCTTCGGTAAGCCAAACCCTACCGTCTCCGTCTACTTCCAACTCCCAGCCTGTAAACAGACTGTCATAATACTTTCCGTAATCCTCAGAAATCTTATACTTGCCCTGATATTTTTTAAAATATTCGGTTGAATAATCTCCCTTATCGGGCGTAAATAAAGTTACAGTATTTCTGAAATTCTTAAGTACCGACTTGTCCTGATTGTAAACCGTGCCGTTCGGCTTAAATGCGTTGCGAACATAACCCTCGGGACGTGTGGAAGCGTTCGTTATACCATCGGCGTTTACGCCCATAAGCTGCTCCCATGTGAAGGTAATCGCCTGATACGGCGTTGCGCCGGTATTGTTATACCATGTCGGGCTTGAGAATACAACAGATGTGACATTGCCGTATGTATCCGCCGCATTGCCGAAGTTTACATAATCGACAAATATGTCGTCAAATGTTCCCGCTTTATCGTCATCCATCTTGATTCCGTTACCGTCTATAGTAATCTTTAGGTTGGAATCGTCATTTACGGTATATGTATCGTAAAACTCCTCAAAGAAAGCCAGCGCCGCTGTTTTGTTATACATATGAACAGCGTTCGAGAACTTATGCTGCTCTTTTGATCCGTCGCCGTCACTGTCCCACCAGAAATTCAAGCCGTTATTCGGGAAGGTAATCCAGCCCGTGGCGTTCCAGCCAAATATAAGCGTCGCTTTAGCCGTTCCGCTCTCGGTGGTCGTCCACTTGGATGTGCCGTCCTCGTTCATCAATTCGAACGTGAAGCTCGCCGGTGCGCCTGTCGTGGCATTTATATTGCCGAACGATGTAACGACCGCTCCGGTGTCCGTGCCGTCATAGAGCAGCTTAACATTCGGTTCGTCACCTTCCACGGAAATATCAATAGTCCACTTGCTGCCCTCGTATGTGATGTCACCGTTCGTATAACTCTTCTCAGTCACATACGTACCCGCGTGAGCCGCGAGATATTCCGTCAGCGTTGCTTTGTTAGCCTCCGGTATTGCGGTCGGTCCTATCGCGGTAAGCGCAAAATCCGAGCCGCTCGCGTCAACCGTCTGCGGCGCGTCAATGCAGCCCGCACCCGCGAGCAAACCGTTTACCGTATTCATTTCATCCTCGCTGAGTATACTCTTAATGGTATCCCATTCCTCCTCGGTAATACCCGCGTAAAGCGAGCGTATACCCTCGGCGGTCTGGGAGAACACCTTGACTATCTCCGCGCTTGTCAGGTTTTCAAAACGGTTGTCCAATGCATCCGCCGCTTCATTCTCCGGCGCCGCAGAAACCGCGTCTGCAGTTTCGCCCGCTTCCGCGTCCGTATACCGGTCTTCCCCCGAAAGGCTGCTGTAAAACGCATCGTCCGAACCTTGACCTTCCGCAAATACGGTGCCCGGCAGCATCGAAACTGCCATAGCCAGCGTCACCATAAAGCTGATAAGTCTTTTTGTAAGTCTTTTTGTCATGTCCAATACTCCCTTCTGTTTTTTTGTTTAATTTAAAGTGTAATTTGAAGTCCCATCACGATCCTTTCTTTCTTTTTTAATGTATTATGCAACATAATGGAAATTATGTTGCGGAATCAAATAACAAATACAACATAATGGAAATTATGTTGTTTATCGTAAATAGTTAAAACTTACATATACGTAGATATTATAGCAAAAGTCATGGTATCTGTCAATGACTTTACTTTTGTTTTCTCTTTTTTTATAAAAAAAATATAATTTTATGAAAAACAAATATTAAATTATTGTTAAAAATAACATTCGAGCAAGACCGATACAAAATTATGACTCGTATTGGTCTGTTTGCCATGGATTTATACCTTAAAATTTTGAAAATTCAGACAATTTTTACAACATAATTTCCATTATGTTGTTTTTTTAATATCGCAAAAGTCCGAGTTTTTGCATTTGTCTGCGATGCTCAGCGCCGCTTTCCATTGTGTAAACGCGCGTCGTGTTAATGCTTGAGTGACCGAGAATATCTGCGAGCCGCACCACATCTTTTTGAATGGAATAAAATGTCCGCGCAAACAGGTGTCGGAAATTGTGCGGGAACACCTTGTCCTTCGATACTCCGGCGCTTTCGCATAAATCCTTTAACATTCTCCATACGTTGCTGCGATTTAACGGTTTGCCTGTTTTGGTTTGAAATACGCTGCCTTCCGTTATACCTTGCTCCTTCACGTATCCTTTGAGCATTTTACAGAGCGGCGCGGTCAGTATTACCATGCGCATTTTGCCTTTACAGCGAATTACGGCTTTCCCGCTTTTGATTGCGCCGACGTCTATGTAGCGCAGCTCGGATATTCGTATGCCCGTGTTGCACAGCGTCTGCATGAGGTAGTACAGGCGTCGGTTGCCTTTTTTATGCGCAGCGCTCAAGAGCCGCTCGTATTCCGCCTTTGTCAGTTCCTTTTCGCTTTTCGCGAAAATTTGTCTTTGGATTTTCAGCGTTTTTACGTGACAGTCGTGCCAGCCGACGAAACGGAAAAAGCTGTTCAGCGAGGATAAAACGGAATTGACGCTTGCGGGCGCGTAGTTTTCGATTAAATAATCCTTGTAGGCGAGAACGGCGTTTTTGTTTATTTTTTCTCCGCCGAGCCATGCACAAAACGCTGTAACGTCGCGTATATATTTTTCTACGGTCGCCGCTGCGCGTTCCTCGTTTTGCAGATAGCTCTTAAATTCATCAATGTGTTTGTTTGTAATTTTTTTCATTTTCAACAACTCCTTATTTTTTATTCTATCACGAAAATTATATTTTAGAAGTTGTCAACAATTTAATATTATTTTTTGATTTAATGACAGTAATTCTACATTGATATCCTGAATACAAAATATATTATCTAAGGCTTCACATTCCGGGCAAATAGTGTGCTCGTGTACGCAAACACTAAAAAAACAGGAATTTGCCATATTTGCCAAATTCCCGTTTTCACTTGTTGGTGGTAAATCCCCAATCCACAAGAGCAAAGGTTTTTGCCTTTGACCTGCGCTCCGATATTTGCATTTATATAGGCACACCCTTCCGGAGCAAGGTGCGCCTATTGATAACTTTATTGAGACACAATCTCTTCTGTAGCCGCAAGTGATGCCGGTTTCATACCGGATAGACTGCTCCAAAGCATGACTTTGGCATATTTCGGCTTATTTTCGCCCAATGGTAAAATTACGCTGACATTACTATTCGCACTTACGTCACGCACATCAATACCGAGAAGTGTATTGTTTTCCGCATAGACTGCTGTTATAAGCTGTTCAACTTCGTTTTCCTCAAGGCACGCCGTCGTGTCGGCTGTTACCGTTACTATTCCCGTTTCGCCGTAAACCGCGCTTGATATTACCGGTGATGATAAATCTTTTATATAAACCGTCATTTTCGCAGGCATGGACACGCCTTCGGCAACAAGGAAAATTGTAGCTTTACCGTAATCTACCGCAGTAATTACGCCGTTTTCATCAACCGTCACTATGCTTTCGTTATCCGATGTTACATACGTCGCCGCCGTCGCGGTTTTTGGATAAAAAAAAGGCTTTACAGTATACTTATCTCCCGGACGCAGCACGATACTCTCCGCGTCAAGGCTCACCGCCGTTGCGTTCCGAGCATCTATCCGATATGAAGCCGACTTTTCTGTATCCGCATATTTCACCGCTGCGGTTATGTTGAAGTCCGTATATTCGGTATAATACTTTTCGTCTATCGGAACACTTATTATTTCCGTTTCACCCGCAGCTATCATGTTTACGGGCGCAGAATAAAGCTGATCGCCGTTTTCGCCTGTTATTGTAAGAACGGGACCGGTAATATCTTCACAGCCGATATTACTGATTATGATGTCGGCGTTTCCCGTATCTATAACAGAGCTTCCGTCAAGCTCGACAGATAAATCGGATTTGCCTATTACAGCAGTTGCGCTGTTGTTGTCCGCGTTCGCCTCATTTAAGCCGTTTACCGTTACCGATGCCGTTATATTCTGCGCTGTAAAATCCTCCGGGATTTGCGTATCTAAACGGATAGTTCCCTGTTCACCCGCAGCAACAAACACATACAGCTCTTCCTCATACAAGCTGATATTTTCACCCTTGAGGGAGATTTTCGCGGAGCTGATGTCGTTCTTTGTATCATTTTTTACCGCTATTACAAAATTCGCGTATTGATCACGCACCACATCTCCGTCTGTATAAAAATCGGTAACCGTGATATCCTCTATCGGTTCTGTTTTTTTGTACACGAGTTTTACGCTGTCGGTAACATTATCGTCATCGACCGTCACATCGGCAAGCACCGCTCCAATCATTATGTTTCCGTCATCGTCAAATTTCGCGTCCCATGAACGGATTTTTTCGTTGAAATCAGTAATTTGCACAGGATTTGTCCATTCTCCGCTCTCTTCGTATGAAGCGTGCAGTTCTGAGGTAAACTCGTTCTGTACCTCATATACCGCCGCTGCATGCGTGTCGTCAATAATATACGCTATATTATCTCCGCCTTCTGAGTATATTTCAACCGGATTTTTTGAGTCCGCCCACATGGACTTAAGCGAACCGTTTTCCGTAAATATAAACGCTCCGTCCGCGCATTGAAGCCCGCTTAGGGTTGTTTCGCCGCCATACGGTTCATTTTCGCCTATGTACAGACAATTTTCGGGAGTTGCTGTATCCCCGTCTTTATCGGCAATATAGGCGATTGTACCGTCCCTGCCTACTTCGCTCTCGTATATGAGCGAAATATCGTCATATACTTTTTCCGGAGGAACGTAGCTTTCCGATATTTCGGCGCGATAAATACTTTCTTTCGCGCCGTCTGTTCCCGCTATCGGACTGTTTACGTTGTTCTGTGTCCATATGGCATAGCCGCCGACATCCGACAATCTCGGTGAATACTCATAATCCGAATTGTCATATGTCACAGCCTCCGGTCTGCTCCAGCTGTCTGAATTAAACTCCGAATAGGACAGCTCAACCGCTGCCGACAAATCGCTCAGCGGCGTATTATCATTAAGGACTGAATCGGCATCCTGCCATATAATTGCCGCTGTGTTTCCGTTGGATTTTAAATCAAAGTCAAAATCAGCCGTGCCGTCATTTTCAATTTGAGCGGGACTGCTCCATTCGCCGTTTTCCAAAACACTGTAAAACAACGCGGTTCTGTTAATATCGCTCCTTTGTGCATCATCATCGAGCCACACCATAAGAGTTCTGCCATCGCCGAGCAAGACTGTTTTAACGCTTGAATACGGGTACAGGTTTGTTTTTACCGTGTAATCATCCGTTGAAGCGAGTGAAATATCATTATTCAGGTAATCTCTTGATACCAATGTCATACAGTCATCACTTTCCATAAGGGAAAGTGCGTTCACGTTATTTCGCGGATAAAGGGGATAGTGTAACAGTGTTTTTGTTACCTTTTGCTCATATGACAGAATGTTAAGCATGGCATACACTTTTCCGTTTAGAGCCGCCTCAATGTCCTCCTCCATTTTTCGGATAGGGAAGTTAGCGCTGAGTTCAAGCTCGCCTTCCAGTCCTATCTCTAACGACAGCTTTTTAAACAAACCCGCTCCAACGCCTACTCTTGGAGCAACAGACACTTCAAGGTAGCCGACGACGTTAAACTCCGGATCTAAATATGAAGCGTCTATAATCTCCAATGATAATCCCGCTTCTATAGAGCCGGAAACCCCGAATGTGAGGAAAATATACGGAGCCGGTGCGAAAGGCACTGCACCAGACGAATCACATTCCGCCAGAATATATACTCTGCCGTCAAGAAGATGTATCGTATTATTGACAGGTTCAAGCTCCAGATATCCGCCAGCCGAAATATTGCCGTCAAATCCGAATGTTCCGTTAAGCATTGGTAATTTCTTACTGCCTGCAGCACCCGCACCATTCGTCAATTCGCGCATTGAATTCCACGCGTCCTGCCATTGCGGCGAATCAGCACCGCCGCTTTTGACTTCCGCAATCGTATCCGCATCTCCCAACAATACTTGATACTTCTTGTCTAATTCGTCATATTTTATTTCTAAAGCGCCGAACAAATCAGACTCAAAACCGAACGGAAGCTCGAAAAGATTAAATGGCCTTCCCGCAAGCTCCATTTGCGGTCCTGTCAATGTCGTCTGCTCGTTGTTGCTTATAAATATGTCATCGACATTGAGGTTCAGTCCGCCTACTGATATTACATTTATTGTGTCAGGTACGGCAAGATAATCTTCCGCGCTGTAAATTACTTCATTGTTATATGCTATTGAAAGACTGTTTATCGTTTTACTGTGTGTTAAAGAAATTATGCCTTGATTGTTTGTGGTGTACGCAGTGCCGTCAACCGACACCTTCGCTCCGATATACGGTTCCCTACTTACTTCATCAATGACTTGTATGGCGTACGACACGGGTGCGGGTGTGGGCATAGGAGTTGCGCCCGGAGTATCGGGAACATCCGGACTGTGGGGGATATCGGTAGGACTGTCTGAATATGAATAATTTAAATCATTGCGAATATGATAATAGTTTTCCTCGCGTTCGCCCCAGTCGTTATAGGAATAACAGCAAAAAAACTTGTCTCCAAGATATTCTGTTGTATAAATTAAATCTCCGCAGCGTCTGCAATAATAAATTACACGGTAAGGTGTATTTGCGTCTACTGTAAGCGACGCGTTATCCGGATATCCAATCAAGTCCTTTTCAATGATCGAACCCGATATGCTGCAGACTGTGCAGTTGTACATTCCCATTGTCCCGTCACCGTATCGGGAAAGCACACTTCCCGATACCGAGCAGCTGATACTGTTTTCTATACCGGTTGCCGAACCATGCTTTGCGTTTACATCGCCATATAAGTTACAGCCAATTCCGTTTATAATCCCGACCGCGCATCCGTTGGCAATCACATCGCCCATTATATAATTATTATTACCGCCGTCTATACCGGTTGCCCGACCGTTCACCCAGTCGACATTTTTGCCGGACAGCTTATCATATGTTGTTTTTACCGCGCCATTTACCGAGTTGCTTGCTCCGCCCCATATTCCAAGCGATTTTTGATAGCCAATTACATTCTTGCCAATATGGCAATTATAGCATCCTTGTATTCCCGTTGTTTCATCGCCCGATATAACGCTGCCGCTTATATAGCAGTTAGAGCTATTATCAATGCCATAAGTATAATCACCTTCCACATTGCCTGCAATACGGCTGTCGCTGCTGTCAGCTATACCCGTTACCAATCCATACGCATCCGACACATTGCCCGATATTAAATTTCCTTTGCCGCCGTCTATTCCGGTTGTCATATCAGCTTTGGAGCGATTGCTGCCCGTCACATTGCCTGTTATACGGCAATCAGTACCGTCAACTATTCCTTTCACAGCGCCTTGCAGACATTTCACATTACCGTTAAAGGAATTTTTCTCACCATCTCTTATAACGTATACAGTATACTGACTGTTTATATTACCGTCAAAGGAATTTTCCTCGCCGTCTCTTATACCGTATACCGTATCATTTGCTGTTATACTGCCCTTAAATTTATTATTTGAGCCTCTGCTTATACCCGTCACAAGATATGTACTCGTTATGCCGCCAATCATACTGCTATTTTCACTTGCAGCTATTGCGCTGACTTCGTGAATGTCGGTTGTTACTTTAAATGTTCCGTACAAGGTGCTTGAACTGCTGTTATATATTCCATATACATACGGAAGCATTTCGCTGCCGTCAACCGAAGGAGAGCCTTGCTCCTGTACCGTCACGTTTCCGCGGCTTGTACATTTTTCGGAATTACAGATCACTCCGCCAAGCTCCGACGTCATTCCCGATATTTTTATATCGCCGTTTCTCGTGCAGCTTTCACAGCCTGACAATCCGTATACATATCCGCCGTATATATCCTTATCTTCAGGTTGTTTCGTATTCGAGTCAAGAGTTACGGACACTTCGCTTTTGCTGTTGCTGCTGTTGCATAATTCAGCTATAAGTACGCGGCTTCCCACAGACCGGTTATAGTTTTCCACGTCGGAAACAGATATACTCCCGCTTACCGTACAGTTTTTGCACCGTGTATTGAGTTCGGATCCTAAACCGTTTACGATTAGTTCACCGCTGTTTTGTTTAGCAATGTCAATATTAATATTTGTTAGATTAAGGTCAAGGATAACATTATTTGAGCCGCTTTCAGCCTCAACACTCCAATCCAAAAAGCCCGTACCCGCCTGACTGTATTCAAAATCATCTGTTTCATCATAGACAGTTTTTATATATTCAGGCTCTTTGGTAACAGTCATACCATTTATGGTGTAACCGTTTCCGTCAAACACGGAATTTGTAAGCACAAGAGGTTTCCATTCCATGCCGCTTATATTAATGTCATTTTCAAGCTCGCAGTAGATACCGCTCCGTCCGTCGATTGCAAGCAAATCATTCTTATCCTTTATGTACACAATCTCGCTGTAATTCGGTAATGTTTCACTTAAACCTCCGCCCGGTTTGCCGCCTGCCGCCAGCGCTTCAACGCTTGTGAAAACGATTGCCGCCGCAAGCAGACTGCTGATTAGCTTTTTACATCGCAGCATAATTATAACACCTCTTCTCAATCGTACACTATCCCGTCTCCGCCGCATACGCTATGAAATTATTTATATTCAACCGCATTGCATACCGGCGATTGATTTTCATCCCACAGGAACGCCTTGTATGTATATTCGCCGTTCGTTGCGGAAAGCGTGATCCTGAGCGTGTCGCCTGTGACCTCTTCGGATTTTACCTCGACGAGCGCGCTGTCCTTATATTTCGCGAAATACGCGCGCAGATTTCCGCTTTCGTTTACTATGGTGTAATCCGCGTATACCGCGTCGCCGCCGGGGGTTATGTCTATGCGCGTTTTGTCGGAGGTGATCACGATTTCGTCCGCCGATTTATTCAGGCTTTTAACCGTTATTTCGCTTATTTCAGGTGCTGTTGAATTTACTATCGGGCTGAAATGATATGAATTGTCGTTGTAAATTTTTACCGTGTTATCCCCCGCCTTTAATTTTAGCGGCACGTTGACGGCTCTGAACGTGTCCCAGCTGAACGTGTTTCTGAAATATACCGTCTCAGGCTCCGCATCGTTTACCTTGATCTGCGCGTACCGCTCGACGAGGTCGATATTGTACGGGTGAACGTACGTCGCGCCGTTGTCCTTGAGCATTACGGGCGCGGGCTCGTCGTTGGAATACTCTATCTCAAAATTGTAAATTCCGTCCGATTTCACGTTTACTTTAAATTCGATATAGTTGTCAGCCGCCGTATCGTCCGCGTCCGTTCCTACGCCGAGATTTCTTATAACATATCCTCCCGAAGCGTAGCTGTTATTCACGCAATACGCGTTAGGACCGTGTATCGCTATGTTTTTCGCTTCGATCGACGCGCCCGAAGCGTCGGGAATATACGTAAATCCGACCGTTGACGCGTTTCCCTCTATAACGAGCGTGTTCGCGCCCTTCGAGAGATAGAACGTATCGGAAACGGGCGTGTCGTAGGTTGATATCGTCGAGTATGAATTTGCGTCGGAAGCATAGTCTATAAGACGGCGCGAGATTTTGAGATCGCCGCCCGAAACCATATAATATCCGCTCTCGGGCGCTACAGCCGTGACGATATACTTATCGCCATCTTTAAACGCCGCCATTTCGGATAAGTCTATTTCAAAATCGCGGTATCTTGCGTCGTGCTTTTTAACGTCCAGCTTGTCGACCGCGGCTACGAGCTGTAAATTGCCCTTGCTGCCCTCGTTGCCGTTTATCTGCGTGAACGTGATCGTGTGCTCGCCCGCCGTCAGGATTTTGATCATATCGTAATGTCTGCGGTAGCTCCATGTTACGGTCGATTCGAGATAAATCGTTTCGACCTCGCCGCCGTCTATCTGCATACCGAACGGCAGCATTTTGCCCTGCGCGCGGTTCTGCCCTTTTGCGTCGGGCTGGAGCGTCTGCGGGTTCACATACGGAGCTTGGAGCGAATAGAACAGGCTCAAATCGTAATCTCCGTCCTCGGGGATATTGATCGTGAATTTAACGCCGTCGCCGTTGTTGTTGATGCTGCCGACGTCACCGCGTCCCGATGCCGCCCACGTGCTCCAACCTGATTGCGCGTACGCCTTTGCGCCGCCCAGAAGCTGCGCATCCTCAGCCTCGTAAGCATCTGTGGAAAGCCTTACATTTTTCATTTCCGCTGCTTCCGAGGGGACGGGAGCGGGCGTTATTACCGCGAAATACGCGTTCATTTCGTCCGTGTCGGCAACTTGAATTTTAAGCGAGTTGTCCGTAACGTTGACCGCGCCGTCGAATATTACCTCGGGCTTGTAGTTCGCGCCCTGCTGACCGGAGAAGCCGACCGCGTACACCTTTACGTTGACCGCGCCGTTTTCGTTCGCGAGCGAGGTCGCGTTCATATTGTCGAGATACACGGTTTCCTTGCCGCGCTTATCCTCACTGCCGCCGAAAAGCGCGTAGGCTGTGTTTATTTCCTCGTCATAAGAAGTCACGCCGTAAAAGCGCGTAGCGGCGAACGAGGGAGACGTAAGCGGACACTGCTCGCCTGTCATCTGCGCGTACCAGTGGTATACCCACCACGTTGACGACGGGCTGTTCTGGTCGGCGGCAACCTCGTTCAGCGAGTTAGCCATGCCCCAGTACGCCATACAGCCGCTCATGTCCTTGTCCTCGAACATCGAAAGCCACTTTACAAGTCCGCCCGAAGTCGCGATATCGCGGTGACGCGCGTACTCGTTTACGAGAAGCTCCGGCTGATAGCTCCTGCCGGATTTCGCGGCGTATGCGTCGGTGTAATATTTTGCCGCCGAGGTTTTAACTGAATTATAGTTATTGAAAAACGACGTAAGCGAGCTGTCGCCAAGCTCGTGCCATGTTATAAGCTCGGGCAGGCAGTTGTTGTTATAGCAGTAGGATAGGAAGCTGTCGTATGTGCTTGCGTTGAAGCCCGCGAAGTTCGGACCTGCGCAGCGCGCGTTCGGGTCGATTTTATGAACAGCCTCGTAAACCTGTTTCCACGCCGCTTCAAGTCCCGCGAGATTTCTGCCGTACCAGATGTTGTCCGGCTCGTTGAACAAAACATAGCTGTACTTTTTCGCTTCCGTTTCGTTGAGCTTATAATAATTTCCGTCGCTGCCGAGGAAAGCGCCGTCGGTGCTTGCGTTAGCCTTGTCGCAAATCATCGCGTAGAGGATCTCCTCGCACGTTTTTGTGTAGCCGTCAACGTCGAGCGAGCCGTTTTTCATCGGCGCGTTGTAGGGCCATTCGAGGTAAATGTCCTGCAGGTACACCTGCATATCGTGCACGCCCGCCGCCTCGAGAGCCGATTTTGTCCGTATCGCGTCGCCCGTCGGGTGCTGCAAGCCACCGTACGCCTTTTGCACCATCGTGTCGGGCTTTAAACCGTAGAGCAAATCTATAGACGGCACGTTTATTTCAGCCGCGCCGTACAAAAATCCCGTCGAGCCGTGGTACAGCGTTTCGCGCTTGCTCATGTCAAAACGAATTTCCGCGCCGTTGTCGTTAGCTATTCTGAGCTTGCCGTTGTCGTTTTTAACCTCATAGCCCGGCGCGCCGCTCACGGTAATTCCCGAAATGTCCGCGCCCGCGCCGACTGTGCCGAGTTCTACATTTGCGGGAGAATCCATTGTAATGGTAAACGCGCCCGACCAGTTTTCGCCTATGTTTAGCTTACAGGTATTCGACTGCAAGCGCAGCTTTTGAAGCTCCGTTCCCGCGTTTATCGTGACGGTCGCGGAGTCGGATATGTTTATGTCATAATCGCCGTTATTCACGAGCTTCGTGTTGTTAAGCGTGAGATTTCCCTGTTTGCCCGAGCCGGACGAGCCCGCGCCTATCGCAGCCATACGCACCGTCGATACCTTGTAATTTTGAACGGTGCAGTCTGTGAGCGTCATCGAGCCGCAGCCTTCCCATATTCCGACCTCCGGCTTTGTGTTGCCGTTTATCACCACATTTTTAAATTCCGACGTGACGTTTTCATTCTGGTAAATCGTGGAATTGCCGTCCGTCTGCGTGCTCGTGAGAATGTGATTGCCGCCGTCGATCGTAACATTCTTTGTAATGCCGCTGTTGGTGACATTAAAATCCGCTCCGAGCGTATAGCTGCCGCCCGCAGTGAACGCCGATTTCAGCCCGTCAAGCGTCGTTATTTCGGTCAGGCTTTCCTCTCCCGCGGGCTCGATAATTCCTTTAAGCGTCGGGATAACCTGTTTTATATTGCCGCTTTCGTCAAACTCGAGCTTGTCGATGCACACCTCGCGGTGATTTCCCGCAGCGCTGCTCTGCGTTTCCTGATGACCGTACAGCGCGGTGTTGAAGCGGTGATAGCATATGTACCAGTCGTCCGTTCCCGGAATATTTATAACGGAATGATGTCCCGTTCCTTTTATTATATCGGACTGCGCGCTGCTTCTGTGAAGAATACGCGTGTTGCCGGTTATCGTGCCGAGCGGCGAATCCATAACGCCGTATCGCACGTTATAATCAGGGCTGCCCGTATCGTCGTCCGACCACATCATGTAGTAAACGCCGTTTCTTTTAATCATAAACGAGCCTTCGCGGAAATTGGACGGGTTCAGCTTTTTTATCTCGCCGTCGATCGAAAGCATATCGTCCGAGAGCTTCGCGCCGTACATTGAGCCGTTGCCCCAATAGAGATACGATTGCCCGTCGTCGTCCGTAAACACCGCCGAATCTATCATCTGCCCCGACAGCGAGCCGCCCTTTACTATAACGCCTTTGTCAACAAACGGTCCCGTGGGCGAGTCGGCGACCGCCACGGCGAGGTTTTTCGCGCCGTTGTTTGACGGAGCCGCGCTGTAATAAAAGTAATACTTGCCGTTTTTCTCCGCGACCGTCGGCGCCCAGCCGTTTTTGCCGTTTGACCAGCTCACGTCCTTGAGGTCGAGAATAATTCCCTCGTCCTTCCAATGCACGAGGTCGTCCGACGAGAAGCATTTGAAATATGGCGCGTCCCAGCCGCTTCCGCCGTCGGTGGTCGGGTATATGTAGTATTTGCCGTTGAACACGGCTATGTTAGGATCGGCGTAAAAGCCGTCGAGAACGGCGTTCGCGCGCTCCTCCGCCGTTATTTTCCACTCCGCCGTAAGAGAGGGATCTTCCTTGTCCGTCACCGTCAAAGTGCCGTCCGCGTACGTTCCGCTCGTAAGCTCCGCCGACGCGTCCGCTTCAAAGGTAAATTCGGGATCTATCGCCGACGCGTCCGTTCCGACCTCGAGCGGAAGCAGGATCGTCTTTTTCGCCGCGTCTATCTCAACGCCGTGCGATTTAATTCCCTCTCCCGACGCGCCCGTAATGCTCGGCGCTGTCCTTGTGTACGAGGTTTTCTGCATCTCGCTCAAGCTTTTCACTTCTTCAGCCGTCAGCGCTCTGTCGTAAATTCTGAAATCCGATACCGTTCCCTTGAAATACGGATCGTTGTATACCGATTTCGCGATATAATTTGCAGTCGTCGCGCCCAAATCCGACGGTTTTATCGTTATGCTGTTCGACGCGGCAAGCTCTCCGTCGCGGTAAAGCGCGGAGTTCGCCCCGTCAAACACCGCTATAATGCTCGTCCACTCGTTCGCTTTTACATAATTATCCGCGGCAAGCTCGCTTTCGTTTGTATATGTGCCGAGCGTGATCGCCGCGCGCAGCTTTGAATTGGGATTATACGTATTGAGGAACATATATCCCGTCGTGCTTGTGTTTCCGATACACCACGTAAACTGATTTTGCTTTTCTATGTCCGATTTAAGATAAATAGCGACCGTCGCGGAAGCGGCGTCCTTTAAAATCCCGTCGGGCATTTTGATATAATCGTCCGAACCGTCAAAAACCGCCGAGCTTGCTTCAACAGACGCGCCGTAAACAGTACCGTCCATACCGCCGCCCGACACGTCCTTCGCTCCATCCTCGAAATCGTACCACAAAATCGGATTTAAGTCGTCCGCTTTTGCGGCGGGTATCATTGCAAACGACGACATTACCGCCGCCGCAAGACATACGCTTATAAAACGCCTGCATTTCATATTGTTTCCTCCCCTTTTTCGCACATTTATATTATTTGGTTTTATATTTTGCCGCAATTTATTACTGAACGCCGATTGCTGAAGAAAATTATTTTTTCATATCAATCGTAATTATATTCATTTTATATGCGTAGCCGTAAGTGATTTTCTCCGCGACCTTTTGAGCCATATGTATGCCTATCTTGGAGAAATCCTCGGGATCGTACTCAAAGTCGAGCGGATTGTAGTGTTTCGCGGTATTGCGGATTATTATGCGGAATTTATCATTGTCGGACAAAAGCTTTATATCCATCAGCTCGCGGTTCTCGTTTATTTTCTCGTTCGTAATCTGAGAATGTGCTATAAAGTCCGCAGCCATTTCCTCCATGCACAGAGCGCTCATGTACGCCGTACGCGGCGCTGTGCCGTTGTTTTCCAAAAACTGCTGTATTTCCGCCGATAAGCCGCTTATATCAGTATTGCTGTAGCGTATGCTTATATCCTTCATGGGTACATTTCCGCGTATGCTTTCGTCAAGGAACAGCATCTCGTCAAGCGACGGCTTTATCTTGCGCCTGTGAATGAGAAAGAGCAGTACAGCTATTATCAGAAACATCATCTCACAGCCGCCGTATGCCAGCCACATTCCCTTATATCCGAGCGCAGGCACAAGTACAAGCATCATCAGCGGCAGGATAATTGAATCCGAGCTTGCGGAAAACGCGACGGACAGCAAGGGCTTGTCAATCGCCTCGTAATAGCCCGCCATTATATACACCGTGAGCGCGATCGGTGTGAACCCCGATACGATATATACTCCCGTGCGGATAATTCCGTCAATTCCCTCGGCTCCGCTGCCGTTCGTGTAAATATGTATTATCGGGGTGAGCAGAAGAAGAATAACCGCAATCCATATGATTGAAAAAACATATGTAATTTTCAAGCCCTCCGTAAGCGTTTTCTTTACGCCGTTTTTATCTCTCGAGCCGGCAAATATGCCTATCATCGGACACATCGCCGCGCGCATTCCGTCCGACGCGGTCAGTATAAGTCCGCCTATGCTGCTTATTACAGAATAAACCGCAAGTCCGTCTGTGCCGAGAGATACGGCTATTATATTGTTTACAATGCTGCCCGCAAAGCCGGCGGCAAGGTTGTCCGCAGAGGTGGGAAAACCGTATTTAACCAGCGTTGCCGCATCCGAAGCCTTAAAGCCGCAGCGCCGTATCAGTATCGGCAGCTTGCGCAGCTTCATCAGCAAAACGGAACACAGCATGCTTATAAAGGTAGCTACCCACGAGCCTATGGCAAGCGCGGCGATACCCAAAGCGGTGTATTTTGCCAGCAGCGCCGACAACAGGAGGTTTATAACAAACTCAATCACAGTCAGTAAAAGCACGTCGTTTTGGTACCCGTACACGCTGAGAACCGATGTGAGAACGAGCTTAATTCCGAGAAATAGGAAATACGGAGCGATAAATCTAAGATAGCTTGCGGCTATTGCTGCCACTTCAGCCTCATTCGCGCCGCAGACGCGTGCGATACCGCCGGCGAATACTTCCGAAACAAGCAGAAAAAGCGCGCACATCACTGCCGTTGTTATCATTCCGAGCATATATATTCTGTCAGCCTTGCTCTTATCTCCCGCGCCTATCGCAACGCTCATGCTGAGCTCAACGCCCGCCGCAATCGCGTTCATAAGCGCCGCGGCTATTATTGTCACGGGTACGATTACTCCTATCGCCGCTATATATACAGGCGTAAAGAAATATCCCGCGAGCATGGCATCAATCATATTCAAAAAATTAATGGCAAGTATTCTGAAAAAACATGACGGAAACATTCCGGTAACGGAACGTCTGATGAGTCGGTTGCCGCCGTATGTTCTTTTATCTGTCATTTTATTTCCCCTTATCGTTTTATTATATATCTGAAAAAAGTATAGCATATTTTTCCCCGTATTACAACCGATTTTTCGGTGTTTATGTAAAAATATGAACGGACAAGATAAAATCCGCGCAGAAATGTCATAAAAATAAATTATCTTAATTTTTGACGCGGAGATGATTATATGTTTGACAGTGCGGATTTTGAGGCGGAAACACGTTATATGACTGTTATGAATATTGCGGACGGTATGCTTGGCGCGGGGCTTATCACGGAGAGTGAACTTAGTGAAACAAACACGCTTATGCTTGAAAAATACCGTCCCGTCATAAGCACGCTGCTCTCGGGCAAAGCGCTTGTTTAAGCGGTCACATGCGTGAAATTATACCTATAAAGGCGAATGTCAAGGCGGCGGCAAAGAAAAGAGCCGCAGCGTACGCGAGGGTGTCGAAAGACACGGAAAGGCTCGAAAATTCGCTGTCGGCACAGACGGCTTATTTTGAGGATTATATCAGAAAAAATCCGGCTCTGGAATTCGCGGGCGTGTACGCCGATCGCTTTGTGAGCGGAACGCAATCCGAAAAACGTCCCGAGTTTAACAGGCTTATCTCCGACTGTGAAGCGGGTAAAATCGACCTCGTGCTTGTAAAATCCGTATCGCGGTTCGCGAGAAGCACGCTTGATTTGTTAAACGCCGTGCGCCGCCTGAAAAACGCGGGCGTCGGAGTATATTTCGAGAAGGAAAACATAAACACCCAAAGCGGCGACGGTGAGTTTATGCTGACCGTTCTCGCGTCGTTCGCGCAGGACGAGGTAAGAGATTTAAGCGACAACGTGAAGTGGAGCTTTAAAAAGCGGTTCGAAAAAGGTATTCCGCATCACCGCTGCAAGATATTCGGGTACAATCTCACGGACAACGGTCTTGTTGTAAACGCAGGCGAAGCCGAAACTGTAAAGCGGATATACACCGATTTTCTCGCGGGTAAAAGTATAGCGGAAATAACGCGCGAAGTGAGTAAAGAATTTCCTTTGAGCTACTCCGCCGTGCGCGGTATTCTGCTTAACGAAACGTACACCGGCGCGCTTGTTATGCAGAAAAGCTATATTGACAGCCCGATAACGAAAAAGCACAAGATAAACAAGGGCGAGCTTGCAATGTACGTCGCCGAAAACGACCATGAAGCAATCATAACGCGGGAGATGTTTGACGCGGTTAATGAGAAGTTTATGAGCAGGAGGAGAAGCATATGCCGAAAACCGTCCGTGTAATTCCGCCGACGATCGACCGCCGCACGATGTCGCCCGCCGATAATCCGCGCAACCGCCGTGTCGCGGCGTACGCGAGGGTGTCCACAAGCCTTCCCGAGCAGCTTACGAGCTACGAAGCGCAGGTGGAATATTACGAGCGGTATATAAAAAATCACGACGGCTGGGACTTCGCGGGGATTTACACCGAAATGTAATTACGCAAAATGATACAATTTAATAAAGCCTGAAATCATGCAAACTGCTTAATTTCAGGCTTTTTCTTTATACTTCCAGTTCGTTGTATGATTAAAATACCATACCCGTCATATGAAATATCTCATTAAGGCAGGCGCAAACAACGGATTATGCACCTGCCCATATGCCGTAGACGGCATAATCGTTAAAAGGTTTAAGTTAATTATAATAGGTAAGGGTGCAAATTTATTGCAGGGGGTTGCATTTCCTTTATCAAGGGGTGCAAATTTATCGCAGGGGGTTGCATTTCCTTTGTCAAGGGGTGCAAATTCATCATAGGGGGTTGCATTTTCTTTGTCAGGGGTGCAAACTCATAACAGGGGGTGCATTTACCGAGAAAAAACCTCTCCGGATTGAAGTCTCTCCGGAGAGGTTATTTTTCACACTCTGATTTCCGTGCCGTTTTTAAATCGGAAGCTAACATCGTTTTTAGCGTAGACCGTCACATAATCCACGGTGCTGTACCAAAGGTTATCGCTGAACTCGGTAACCGCGTCCTGCTTCTTGAGCGTGATAATAAATTGCTCTATTAATGCTCTGTGCGCCTGTTTATCCGATATTTGCTGTTCCAAGCCTTCTATTTTAGCCTTCACGCTGTCGAAGCGTTCCGCGAGGCTGTCATACTCTTTTCTATAATTTTCCTGATTCTGAGCCACACGCGCGTTACGGGCTATGTGCTTCTCAAGCAAATCGGCGACCACGTTCAGTTCCATCCGAAGCTCCGTCAGTTCCTTGTTGAGCGGTTCAATATCGAATACCGTGTCACGGATATTCTCATAATCTTCGATCAGTGTTTTCTTGTCCGCCGCGAGTATGTTTATCGCCTTTACGAAAAGTGCCTTTATTTCATCCTCATAAAAATGCGGAGTCCCGCATTTCTTATCGTCGCTGTATTTGTGATTGCATCGCCATATTACGCGGCGGTATTTATCGTTGGAATGCCACACCTTAGAGCCATACCAGCCGCCGCAATCGCCGCATCGTATTTTACCTGAGAAAACGCTGACACAACTGTTTCTGCCGTCTCCGTTCTGCTGCGCTGCCATCATTTGCTGAACCCTGTCAAACACGTCCGGCTCTATGATCGCGGGATGGTTATTCTCGACATAGTATTGAGGAACCTGTCCTTCGTTTTTTACTTTCCGCTTTGTTAGGAAATCCGCTGTAAAAACCTTTTGCAAGAGCGCGTCGCCCTTGTATTTTTCATTGGTAAGGATAGACTGGACAACAGCTCTGCCCCAGACCTTCTTACCGCCGGGCGTCGGTATGCCTTCCTCCGTCAGCAGCTTTGCGATTTGGTACGGCGACCGTCCCTGCAGAAAATATCCGTAGATTTTGCGGACGATTTTTGCTTGTTCCTCGTTAATAACGAGGTTTCCGTCTTCGCCTCTGTCGTAGCCGAGGAAACGTCCGAACGGAACGCTCACCTTGCCGTCCGCAAATCGCTTACGCTGTCCCCATTTGCAGTTTTCCGAAATAGAACGGCTTTCCTCCTGCGCGAGACTTGACATGATGGTGAGGAGCAGCTCGCCCTTATCGTCGAACGTCCATATATTCTCTTTCTCGAAATAGCACTCGATGCCATTTTCCTTCAGCTTTCGAATGGTTACGAGACTGTCAACTGTGTTCCTCGCGAAACGGCTGACCGATTTGCTTATAATTAAATCGATCTTGCCGTTCAGTGCGTCCTCCACCATGCTGTTGAAGCCGTCGCGCTTTTTTGTATTACAGCCTGTCACTCCGTCATCGGTGTACACGGAAACGAACTCCCAATCGTCGTGACCGGTGATATATTTTGTATAATAATCGACTTGCGCCTCGTAGCTGCTTTGCTGTTCCTCGTGGTCGGTGCTGACTCTCGCGTATGCCGCCGCGCGGCGCTTTTTTCT
>CANQQS010000019.1 GCA_947626045.1 uncultured Clostridia bacterium
TGTTCGCGAGGGCGTACCCCGACCTTAAGCCCAACTACCTCGACTACCCCGACCTTTTCCAAAAGCTGTGGGAGGACGCGGTAACCGAGCAGAAGGACGGCAAGACGATATGGTGCCTCGGCTTCCGCGGACAGGGCGACGCGCCGTTCTGGAGCCACGACACGAGCGGCAAATTCGATACCGACGAAAAGCGCGGCAAAATGATAAGCGACATAATAGAGCTGCAGCGACAGATAGTGCTTAAACACGTCAAAAACCCCGTTTTCTGCACAAACCTCTACGGCGAGGTTATGGAGCTGTACGACAAGGGCTGTATAGCGCTGCCCGAGGACGTTATAAAAATAAGCGCGGACAACGGCTTCGGCAAAATGGTGACGCGCCGCCGCGACAATCACACCGCGCGCGTGTCGTCCATGCCGAAGGAGCGGCAGAAAAGCGGCGGAATATACTACCACGTTTCATTTTACGACCTTCAGGCGGCAAATCATATCACGATGTTCCCGAACAGCGTTGACTTCATGGGCAGGGAGCTTACCGAGGTTACGGAAAAGAACATGACCGATTACTGGCTCGTAAACTGCTCGAACGTGCGCCCCCACGCGTATTTTCTTGACGCGGTGCGTAAAAAGTGGATGGGGGAGAGCGTGAGCGACGAAACGCAAAGCGTCAGCTTTGCTGCCGATTACTACGGCGGAAACGCCGATATTGCGGCGGTTTACCGCGATTACCATACGGCTATGATAAAGTTTGGCGAACACGAGGACGAGCACGCGGGTGAGCAGTTTTACAATGATCCTATGCGCGTGGCGGTGAACGCCGTGTTCAAGGGCATGAGCAGCGTGTCGGGGCTTAACTGGATTTCCGGCGAAGGCTCGATACGGGAGCAGATAAAGACGTACACCGATTTTGCCGCCGATAACATGAACAACATAGCCGCGTTTTACGAGCGGTGTCAAAGCGTGAGCGAAAGGCTCACGGGTGACACAAAACGGCTTTTCGACGCGACAATTTTAATGCAGACCGCAATTCACCGATATTGTACCGAGGGCTTAAAGACGTTCGGCGAGGGGTACGAATACTACGCGGACGGCGATTACAAAAACGCGTTTATGACGTTCGGACGGTGCGCCGAACTTTACAAAACGGCTAACCGCGTAATGCGCGGGAGCGAGTACGGCGTGTGGAAGGGTTTTTACTTTAACGACTGCTTTGCCGACATAAAGCACAGCGCGTACATGGCTGAAAAAATAATGGGTCTCGCGCGCGAGATGGGCGACAGCGCAAGCCACGTGCAATGGTACCGCGACGCGGTGTACGCAGATGAGGACAGAAAAATAATGACGCTGCTCGTAAACGACAATCACATGACCGATTGGGAGCTTTACGAGGCGTTTAAGAGAAAGGAAAATGTAAAATGAAGCTGAATTTGAACGGAATTGCAGACCGCGCGGACTGGGAAAAGGCGGGTATCGCGCTGCCGAAGTTCGACATAACCGCCATGCGCGAGCAGACGAAAAACTTCCCCGAATGGGTACACTTCGGCGCGGGAAATATTTTCCGCGGCTTTATCGGCTCGATCGCGCAGCGGCTCCTCAATGCGGGTGAGATGAACACGGGAATAATCGCCGCCGAGAGCTTTGACTTTGACATTATCGACAAAATTTACGAGCCTTACGACAATCTGACGCTTAACGTCCTCATGGGCAAAAGCTCCGACCTGCACGCCGAGGTGCTTGCCGGTATAGCCGAGGGCGTGAAGGCTGACGATTTCGGGCGGTTAAAGGAAATAGCCGAAAACCCGTCGCTTAAAATGATAAGCTTCACAATCACCGAAAAGGGTTACGCCACGTCAGACGTGAACGGTAAGCTGCTGCCCGTGGTTGAGAGCGACATCGCGAACGGTCCCGTGTCGCCGAAGCACACGATGAGCATAATCGCGGCTATGCTGTATGCGCGGTACAAAAGCTGTGAAACGCCTGTCGCGGTCGTAAGCATGGACAACTGCTCACACAACGGTGAAAAGCTGCAGGACGGCGTTATGCGCGTAGTGAAGGGCTGGCTCGACAACGGCAGCGTTGACAACGACTTTGCCGCGTATATGACGCAGAAGGTGTCGTTCCCGTGGAGCATGATTGACAAGATAACGCCGCGCCCCGACGAAAGCGTAAAAACGCGCCTTGAAGCCATGGGCGCGGAGGATATGGCGTCTGTCGTAACGGATAAGGGAACGTACATCGCGCCGTTTGTGAACGCGGAAATACCCGAATACCTCGTAATTGAGGACGATTTCCCCAACGGCAGACCGCCGCTCGAAAAGGCGGGCGTGTATATGACGACGCGCGAAACGGTAAATAAGGCGGAGACGATGAAGGTGACGACCTGCCTCAATCCGCTGCATACCGCACTCGCAGTCTTCGGCTGTCTTTTGGGCTACAAGACGATTTGGGAGGAAATGAAGGACGACGACCTTGTAAAGCTCGTCCGCGCGGTGAGAGAAGAGGGCATGAAGGTCGTTGTAAATCCGGGCATAATCGATCCCGACAAATTTGCGGACGAGGTTATAAACGACCGTCTCCCGAACCCGTACATTCCCGACGCGCCGCAGAGAATAGCGACCGACACGTCGCAGAAAATCCCAGTGCGCTACGGCGAGACAATCAAGGCGTATATGATTTCGGACGAGCTTGAAGCGTCCGACCTTAACGCGATACCGCTCGTGATAGCCGGCTGGCTGCGCTACGCGCTCGCGGTTGACGACGAGGGCAATGCGTTCACGCCGTCTCCCGATCCGTCGCTTGCGGACGTGCAGAAATCGCTCGGCGGCATACGTTTGGGCGAACCGCAGATAGACGATGAAGCGCTAAAGCCGATACTTTCGAACGCAAATCTGTTCGGCGTTGACCTGTACGACGCGGAACTCGGCGAAAAGGTCGAGAACCTGTTCTCGCAGATGCTCGCCGGTACCGGCGCGGTACGGCTTGCGCTGAAAAACAATGCCAGATAACGGTACAATTAACAACTTTACAGTGTATTGACTGAATGTCTTGCTTTGTGTTATAATATTAAATACATTATTGGTTCAGAAGGAAAAATCTATTTATGGCAGAAAAGAGATGAAACTCTATGGGTAAGTATATTCAATTAACATTAGATAATATATATCCGGCTGTTTCGCCACATTTAAAAGATGAAACGGTGGACAATAGCATCATGCCGTTGCCTGCGGTCAAGCCACAATCGTTTGACTTTAACGAACTGTTTATTAATCCTTGCGAGCTTCACGAAAAACATAATGAAAACTCCATGGCTATATTAGGTGATTGTTTGTCGGTACTAAAGAATATGAAAAGCAATTCTGTAAATCTTATATTTGCAGATGCGCCGTACAACATAGGCAAAAATTTTGGGAATAATATTGACAAATGGGAAACTGTTCAAGCCTATGTTGATTGGTGCAAGATGTGGATTGACGAGTGTATGCGCGTTCTTCGGGATGATGGAACAATGTATTTCATGACAGCGACTCAAAACATGCCATACTTAGATGTCTATGTTTCTGAAAATTATAATGTTCTTTGCCGTATAGTATGGACTTATGATAGCTCTGGTGTTCAATGCAAAAAAATATATGGGTCATTATACGAACCGATTTTAATGGTTAATAAAAGCGCAAAATCAAAATACACATTTAATAGTAATGATGTTTTGGTTGAAGCTAAAACAGGCGCACAACGTAACCTGATTGATTATAGAAAAGATCCGCCACGGCTATACAGTACTGAAAAAATCCCCGGGAATGTATGGGAATTTAATCGTGTACGTTTTAGAATGGATGAATATGAAAATCATCCAACTCAAAAACCTGAAACTTTGCTGGAAAGAATTATTAAAGCATCTTCAAATGTGGGAGATATAGTATTAGATCCGTTTTCAGGTTCTTTTACCACATCAGCCGTCGCCGGAAGGCTCGGTAGAAATGCCGTTGGCATAGATATGAATGAGGAATATTTTAAAATAGGGTTACGCCGTACAGGAATAGCGTTAGAATATAATGGCAATCCGTTAATTAAAGAAAAAGTGCGTAAAACAAATGCAAAATCAAAATATGTGAGGTAAAATATACATGAATATCGTAGAAGAGTTTATAAAAGAAATTTTGTATGAAGATTATCCACTTGAATATCAAGTAATTTATGATAATAGCATGCTGCTGCAATATTTGGATAAAAAGATGAAAGCGGTGCATGGAAACAGTAAGACACGACGAAGTCTGGCAAATATATATGCCATATACTCTATTCTGTATTTTTATCAAAACGATTTTTTCAATCAGCCTGATACGTACAGAGAGTTTAGCGGTTATGAGTTTATGCGCTTATTTCATTTTTGCCGTGAATTATATGGTGGCAGTAAGTTGCAGAATCACGCATTAAATTCCCGTATTAACGGAGAATTTAAAAATAAATTTCCTGATATTATAAATGACTTAATTATTGCTAATCATGGGAAATACCTAATACATATTGATTACTTATATATTAATAATCACGATATAAGCAAGACTTGTTGCAGAATTATCGAAAAATATATTGAATTAATTATGGCAAAAGATCATGATCTGATTAATACTTTGCAGAAAATGAAAAAATTGACAGACTACACAGATAAGAAAAAGCATATTGGTGATTTGCTTACAGAAGATGCGGAGGCGCGTATTTTTGAAATAATCAGCTATGCTATCCTTAAAAATCATTACAGCAATATAAAAGTGTATTTTGGTTACAATCTTGACGCAATTAAAGAAGAAAAACTGCAACTTTTTAAAACCGGTCGCACAAATGCTAATGATGGCGGTATAGATTTCGTTATGCGTCCGGTAGGACGATTCTTTCAAGTAACAGAAGTAAATAACTATGATAAATATTTGCTTGATATTGATAAAGTAATGCACTTTCCGATTACTTTTGTTATTAAATCCCTCTCCTCAAAGGAACATGTTCTTGAAGAGCTTAATAATTATATCGATAAACGGGCGAATGGTATGCGTGTAATTGAAAATCGATACAGAACAGCGATTGAGGAAATTATCACCATTAATGAATTACAAAAATGGCTGTACGACCTTGCCGATAAGGATATAGATGGGATTATACGAGATATAGATATATACTATAAACTTGAAATGAATGTGGATGCATTAGAAGATAAGTAGTCACTGCAGCCCCTATTTGTCAATTTATACTATAATAAGTCGCCAAATTTTACATATATAATAATTGAAAAATGTGCGGAGCGGTGGTATAATCTAATTATCTACAAGAAATTTCAAGGAGGATAATTCGATGGGTTACAAGGAAACATATAACCGCTGGCTGACGAGCGACGCCGTGGACGACGACACAAAGGCGGAGCTCCGCGCCATTGCGGACAACGAAAAGGAGATAGAGGAGCGCTTTTACCGCGACCTTGAGTTTGGCACGGCGGGTATGAGAGGCATACTCGGAGCGGGCACGAACAGACTGAACATCTACAACGTGCGCCAGGCGAGCCAGGGCGTTGCGAAGTACGTTAAGTCGAGGGGCGAGGACGCGGCGAAGGCGGGCGTTCTTATCGGCTACGACACGCGTAACTTCTCGCGCGTGTTCGCCGAGGAAACGGCTAAGGTTCTCACCGCGGCGGGCGTTAAGGCGTATTTGTTCCCGATAGTTCACTCCGTGCCGGAGGTTTCGTTCGGCATAAGAGAATTGGGCTGCGCGGCGGGTGTTATGATTACCGCGAGCCACAACCCGAAGGAGTACAACGGCTACAAGGTTTACGGTCCCGACGGCGGACAGCTGCCGCCCGACGCGGCTGACGTTGTTGTCGCGGCGATCAACAGCTATGACATATTCGACGATGTAAAGTATATCTCGCTCGACGAGGCGAAGGAGAAGGGACTTCTCGAAATCCCGGGCAGCGAGCTTGACGAGAAATTCCTCGACGTTGTGCAGACGCAGCAGCAGAACCCCGAGGCGGTTACGGCTGTTGCCGACACGTTTAAGCTCATATACACGCCGCTCCACGGCACGGGTTCGCGTCCCGTACAGGCTATTTTGAAGCGCATAGGCTTCAAGAACGTGCTTGTCGTTAAGGAGCAGGACACCGAGGACGGCAATTTCCCAACGGTCGTTTCGCCGAACCCCGAGAACAAAGAGGCGTTCGACATCGCTATCGAAATGGCGAAGCAGAACGACGTTGACGTTATCATAGGCACAGACCCCGACTGCGACCGCGTGGGTATCGTTGTCCGTGACGCGGACGGCGTTTACAGAACGCTCACCGGTAACCAGACGGGTGCGCTGCTCGTTGAGTACATTCTCCGCTCGAAGAAGGAAAAGGGCGTTCTGCCCGCCGACGGCGTTGTTATAAAGACGATAGTTACGACCGAACTTGCGGCTGCGATTGCCGAGAGCTACGGCGTGGAGGTCATGAACGTACTCACCGGCTTTAAGTACATCGGTGAAAAAATGACCGAGTTTGCGGAAAAGAAGAACCATACCTATTTAATAGGCTTCGAGGAAAGCTACGGCTACCTCGTCGGCACGCATGCGCGCGATAAAGACGGCGTTGTCGCGACAATGCTTATCGCGGAAATGGCGGCGTATTACAAGACAAAGGGCATGTCGCTTTACGAGGCGCTTATGGACGTGTACAAGAGGTACGGCTATTACGCGGAAAAGACCGTTTCGTTCACGATGCCCGGCAAGGACGGTATGGAGAAAATGGCTGCGCTGCTTAAGGGTTTGCGCGAAAATCCGCCCGTAAAGGCTGCCGGTATGGATATTGTGCTTTACACCGATTACCAGTCGCAGACGGTCAAGGACACAAAGGGCAACGTTAAGCCGCTCACGGGACTGCCCAAGTCGAACGTGCTGAAGTACAACCTGTCGGACGACAAGACGTATTTCATCGTCCGCCCGTCGGGTACGGAGCCGAAGATTAAGATTTATCTCGGCACGTTCGCGGAGAGCTTCGAGGCGGCAACGGCGGAGATAGAAAAGGTCCTCGCAGATTGTAAGGATCAGTTTGGATTGAATTGATATATTATATAAGAAGAAATTGCCATATTTTGCGGCAAATTTACGGTACGGACGTAGGGGCGACCCTTGCGGTCGCCCCTATGAAAGGCCCCCTTGTCAAAGGGGGCTGTCACGCGAAGCGTGACTGGGGGATTCCCTTTCGATTTTTACGATGAATCCCTCCACCGCCTTCGGCGGTCCCCCTCCCTTTAACAAGGGAGGCTGACGAGATGCGCCCTACGGCGCAAACTATCACAAAAGGGAGGGATTTCGATGTACACGGTTGACCTGCACAATCATACGGTTTTCAGCTACGACGGCTCAAACACGCCGGAGGAAATAATTGAAAACGCGATAAACTGCGGCGTTGACGTTATCGGAATTACCGACCACCAGTTTTCGATAGGCGAAAATTTACCGACGTATTACCGCTATATCCGCCATTGCCAACTAAAGTACGCCGACAAGATACGCGTGCTGTGCGGGCTTGAGATAGGAACGCGTCCCGCACCGCCCGAAAGTCTGCCGCGCGCGACGGAAATGTTCGACTATGTGCTGTTTGAGAGCCTCAACGACGAGCGCGCCATGGATTTTTACGAGTTTCTGGAGTGGAGACGGCTGTTCAAGTGCAAGGTCGGGCTGGCGCACACCGATATATTCAGGCTCGGCGAGCGTTACGGTATGGATATATTGAAAGTAATGCGCGACAACGACATTTTCTGGGAGCTTAACACATCGGGAAACTACATATATTATTATGATTTCCTCACGAACGACAAAAAGCAGCGCATCATCAAGGAAAGCGGCATACCCGTATCGGTCGGCTCGGACACCCATGCGGTCAACGAGTACCGCAAAAAGCAGGTGCGCCGCGCGAACGAGCTTTTGCAAAAGCTCGGTATACCGCTCCCGTAATACGGCTTTATATGCTCCGCCGGCATGTTTCGCGGCGGAGTTTTTTTGCGTGTCAATATTTTTTTGAGAAATTTTTGGGAAAATATACCCTTGAAAGCGCATAGATAAGCGAATTGTAGCAATTGCTTCACAACTTCTTAAAAAAATGTAATCAATTTGTAATATCTTTTGTTGATTTCACCATATTTTTTCCAATATGTAGATACTTTTCAAAAAAATTGTCAAGATTTTGTGGATGTTAACTTTTTTATGTAAACAAAAAATGGAATAAAATGTAAAATTGGTAAACAAAATATCGTAATATTTCACTAAAATTACGCGATTATTTCAGCTAAATTACATTCAAATGACAAAAATAATACGAAAATTTTAAGTTTCTTAACATTTCTAAGTCAAAAAGGCTTGACAGCTTTTTTTTAAAGTGTTACAATACAGTCAGCGTCAAGGAAAAACAGACGAAAACACATTCACACGGATAACCAAACACAATGCGAACTTATAGGAAACATCTTTGGAATTGAAAAGGAGAGATTTTATCTTGAATATTACGAAAAAGATTATCTTATCTGTTGTATCTTTGTCAGCAGTGCTTGGCACGTCGGCGCTGGCTGCTGATTTGAGCGGCTGGGCTGTATCCGATTATCAGCAGGCTAATGAGGCTGGTCTTATATCGTATTCGGTTGTATCGAATAATCTTCATGACAGTATAACGCGTGAGGAGTTTTGCGAGCTTGCTGTAAATCTTTACGAAAAGCTTACGGGAGAAGATATGATTGAACCGCCGGTATCACCGTTTACAGATACCGATTCCGTAGCGGTATCACAGGCTTACGCTTACGGTATCGTTTCGGGCACGGGTGACGGAACGTTTACTCCCGACAGACTTGTAAGAAGAGAGGAAATGGCGACCATGCTCGTAAGCACGCTTACGGCGAGCGAGGTTTCCTTCAACCTTTCGGACGGATATGAGGACGCGTACGTAATAGACGCGTTTGCCGATTCTGACGAGGTCAGTGCGTGGGCTAAGCCTTCGGTAATAACAATGCTCAACTATTCGCTTATGAACGGCGTGGACGATAAGAATTTCTCGCCTCTCGGCTCAACGACGAGAGAGCAGGCAATATCGAGTATCAACCGTTTATACAATAAATTCAGCGATACCGATTACACGCTCGCTCTTCCGGAAATAACACTTCCCGAGGACGGAGCCGAAATCGAGGAGGGCGACTTCTCGGTAGCATGGACGCCGATAGACAGCGCGTGGGCGTACCACGTAATCATTAAGGACGCGGGCGCCGACTCGGTACTTCTTTCGGACGTATATGACGAGAACAGCGTTGTAATAGAAGGCGCTTCACTCGTGGTTGACAGAGATTACTCGATAACGGTAGGCGCGGTGCTTTCCGACGGCAGCGAGGTTTACAGCCTCCCCGTTGACTTCAGATACAAGTCAAAGGCTCCGCTTGCAAATGACGAGTACATAGCCGAAAACCCCATAGCGGGCAGTATGCTTGACACCGCTGACGACTACCTCGGCGTACCGTACGTATGGGGCGGCACAAGTCCTTCGGGCTTTGACTGCTCGGGATTTGTACAGTATGTGTGCAGCTTAAACGGTATTTCGATACCGAGAGTGGCTGACGACCAGCTTCACGGACCGGGTACATACGTGTCGAGAGCTCAGCTTGAGCCGGGAGACCTCGTGTTCTTCGGCAGCGGAGACTACGCTTCGCACGTTGGTATGTACGTGGGCGACGGCATGATGATTCACGCTCCCCACACCGGCGAAGTGGTTCAGTACACGTCAATAGATTCGTCCTACTACCAGTCAAGATTTTTGGGCGGTAAAAGAGTAATTGGATAAGTAGAAAAAAGAACGCTTGCTTTCATCGCAGGCGTTCTTTTTATTCGGAAATAAACTTTATTATATCACAAACGTCACAATTCAGAATTAAACATAAATCGTTTACGGTCACCGTGCTAATCGGCAAATTATGGCGCAGTCTGTGAATAAGGCTGCTGCTTATGCCGTGCTTGTTTATCAGCGTATAAGTGGATATATTTTTTTCTTTCAGCGTATTCCAAAACGGCTCATAGGTTATCACTTATATTCCTCCCCGTGTTACTTGATTTTATTATAAAATGTGGTTTATATCTTGACAATGCTTTATAAATAGACTATAATCTCTATATAGACTATATTATGAAATTGAGAGGATAAATATGAAAAAGAAAATTTTTAGTATTGGAATGGCTTTGGCAGTGATTATATTATTCAATATGATTGCCTGTGCGGAAGAAATAAAAGTGGGAGAGTATTTGCAAATGGGAAGTTATTACGGCGAGCCTATATTGTGGAGGTGCATAGATATAAACGAAAACGGACCTCTTATGCTGAGTGACAGAATATTATGCTTGAAAACCTATGACGCAAGAGGAAATAATATGACAGGTTCGCATAAGTATGGTGAACAATATTTTGATATACCCAACAACAGAGCGTTTTACGGCTCGAATTATTGGGGAGACAGCACCATACGTTCATGGTTAAACAGCGAAGCGCCTGCGTGTGAAGTAGAATGGCTTTGCGGAAATCCGCCGACTGATGTTTATTTTGATTTTGAAGGATCAAGATATGACATAAAGAATCCTTATGATAAAGAGGCAGGATTTTTGACGAATTTCAGCGATGCGGAAAAAAGCGTTATTAAAGAGGTAGTGCAGAAATCAATAGTCGGTCGGGAAGATTACAAAAACGGTGTATATGATACCGGAACCGAGGCGTATAATTTTAATTATAATGAAATTGGAAACAGTAATTACGACACTGCTTATGCCAAATACTTTTCAGATAAAATGTTTTTGCTTGATGAGCCGCAATTTAACGCGCTATATAAGAACAGTGACATTTTGGGAGAAGATTATCATATTGGCGTACCAACACTGTCCTGCTCCGAGAAATGCGATTTTGGTAATACTGATTTTTCGTATGGTCAGACGTGGGGCTATCTTCTCAGGATTCCAAGCTCTTTAGGAATTATATATGTTGAAAAAGATGGCAGTTTGCTGTCTAGGAGTGGAGCTGACAATTTAGGTATTCGTCCCGGATTTTATATTGATTTATCTTCGAGTAACCTTTCTGGTCGGGGAACGGCGGCAGAGCCGTATATAATACAAGAGGAAAAGGCGTGTTTTAAAATAGATGGCAATACAGTCACAAATCTATCTGACAAGACACAAAAGCCTGTTGTCATAGTCGCAAATTATATGGGCAGAACATTAGACAGCGTAAAAAAATATGACGAAAGCTTTGCTGCGGGTGAAACAAAAAATTATCCGTATGGCGACAACACAAAAATATTTGTTTGGGATAGTCTTAACGGTATGTGTCCGCTTGTACAATAAATATGCAAACAGCACCCATGCGGTGCTGTTTTTGCATATCCATACTGCCACATACGTGTAAAGCACAAAATATTTTAAGAAAAAGTAAAAAAACACTTTACTAATTTAACAGAATGAAGTATAATAGTTGAGTAATTTAATTAAAAAGGAGACAAAACCATGAAAAAAAAGATTTTATCAATAGGACTTGCGGCACTTATGAGCGTGTCGCTGCTTGCGGGCTGCGGCGGACAGAACGCGGAGCCGGAAACCGGTGACAACGCGGCTGCTACGGACGATTCGCTTCAGAAGATTCAGGAGCGCGGATATTTCACGCTCGGTCTTGATGCGGACTTTGCGCCTATGGGCTTCAGAGACGACAACAATGAGATTGTGGGCTTCGATATAGACCTCGCGAAAGCCGTTGCTGAGAAGATGGGCGTTGAAGTAAAGGTTCAGCCTATCAACTGGGATTCCAAGAATCTTGAGCTTTCGTCGGGTTCAATCGACGTAATCTGGAACGGTTTCTCGATAAGCGACGAGAGACGCACCGAGGTTCTTTTCTCGAACCCGTACCTTTCGACAAAGCAGTCGATTATAGTAAGAGCGGACTCGGATATAGCGACAAAGGCTGACCTTGCGGGCAAGAAGATTGCACTCCAGGGCGGTTCAACGTCAGAGGAAGCGCTTAAGAAGGACGAGGCTACATTCACCACAATCGGTGAGGACAACCTTGTACGTTTCGACGAAAACTCGCTCGTTCTCATGGAAGTACAGGCGGGCAGAGCCGACGCGGCGGTTATCGACGAAGTATTCGTAAGATATTACCTTGAGCAGAACGGAATGTCCGATCAGTTTAAGGTTCTCGACGAGGGCTTTGACGAGGAGGATTACGGCGTAGGCGGCAGACTTGGCGACTACTCGCTTATGGAAGCAATCAACAAGGCTCTCGACGAATGTAAGGAAGAGGGTATCACATCCGAAATATCGCAAAAATGGTTCGGTGAGGACCTTATAAAGTAAAATGACCGCGATTATATCAAGCATATCGGGATTTGCGGCATACATAGAGTCGCTTTTGCCGACGCTGGGCAGAGGCTTTGTCATTACGCTCAAGCTGTTCATATGGACGCTTGCACTGTCACTCCCGCTGGGACTTCTGGTGTCGCTCATAAGAGAGGGCGTATCATCAAAGCCTGCCGACAGAGGATTTGTAAAAATAATCAAAGCCCCCGTAAGGTTTATTATAAGCCTGTATCTTTGGGTGTTCCGCGGCACGCCGCTGATGCTCCAGCTGTTCTTCTTCTACTTCGGACTGCCGTTTATACAGCTGCCCGGGGCGATTGTGCCTGTGCTGCAGTTTCTGCACATAACGGTGCGCGAAAGCGCGGCTGCGGCGGGTGCGTTCTGCATAGTACCCGACGCGTTTACGGCGGCGCTTGTGGCATTTACGCTCAACTACGCGGCATACTTTGCCGAAATATTCCGCGGCGGAATAATAGGAGTGAACAAGGGACAGTACGAAGCGTCAAAGGCGCTGGGACTGGGCGGCGTGCAGACAATGGTGTACATTGTCGTGCCGCAGATGATACGGACGGTAATACCGCCTATCGCGAACGAAACCATTGTCCTCGTAAAGGATACCGCGCTCGCGTACTCGATCTCGCTCGTAGACCTTATGACGGCGGCAAAACAGAATATGAACAAGACGATGAGAGTGGACGCGCTTATCATAGCGGCGGTGGTGTATCTTCTGATTACGCTTATCCTCACGCTTCTGTTCAATCTGCTTGAAAAACGTCTTTCGATTTCGGTTGAAAGCATACATTAGCGATGTATAATGACCTTCTCGCGAGAGGGGGTCATTACGTTTTTTTAAACATTTATATCGGCTTTTTGTATATATTTTTTGTGCAAATTAGTGTAAAATATTTGTAATATGATAAATCTGCTTAATAAGCATTGAAAGGAAGAGTGCGATATGACAAAAAAACTAATTTCAGTTGTTGCGGCGGGAATACTTGCCGTTCAGGCTTTGGCAATCCCGATGGTAAGCGCTGAGGATACGGCTAAGTACATTTCCAATTCTGACTTTACCGACTGCGCCATAGGCGGAGCGACAGGTCAGGGAATTTACGGTCTCGGAATTATCCTCGACGGTTCGCCGTGGCTTTCAAAGGGCAGCGCGAGCGTTCACTACCAGACATACAGCCATGACGATGTGAGAAACATAAACTACTGCCACATGTATTCAAACAGTGATAAGACGGGCGGTAACGACGGCGCCGGTTCGATGTATATGTATCAGAGAAACCTTACCGCTGTAAACCAGATTGACCCGTACGGTCTTGTTGAATTTGAAATGCGTCTGCATGAGGATTCACAGAGCTTCAACTTTATGATGGGCTGGTTTGAAGACCCGACAAGCAGCGGCTTCAATCCCAGCGCGGACGTATGCTTAAGCCTTACAATAGCACCGGATGGCATACAGGCAAGCAACGGCAAGAACATAGCGACGCTTGCGGCAATTACGCCCGAAAAGTGGTACAAGGTAAGAGTTACGACAAACAACAAGCTTGAGGAATACAGTGCTTCCGTAACCGATATTGAAACAGGCAAGGTAATCGGCACGCTTGAGGACGCTCCTTATAAGGCTTCAAAGCCGGCGGACATCAAGGGTATCAAGACGACATGCTGGGGTTACATCAGAGGCAACACATACAACTATGACCTCACAAACGTAACCATCTCGCGTTCGAACGATAAATATCCGATAAACTAATAGCGAAAATAAAAATTACCGCTTCGGCGGTAATTTTTTTGTCTGAAAATTTATTTGGAAAATACAAGATATTGTGGAAAAAAACGGCATAAAATGAACCATACCACAAAAATAAAAAATTAATTCTTGCTTAACAAAATTTTATACTTGAATTTGCGAAAAAAAACGTATATAATATATCATATAGTGTACGAAAGTAACTATAAAGGAGAGAGAGCTATGTATAATCAGACTATACATAGTCCTGACAGCGCCTCATCGGACAAGAGTTTTTCGGAGCTTGTAGCGTCGGAGGAGGAGCGATTAAGACCGATGCTTCTTGAACAGCTCATGCGCGAGCTGCTCATCGGCGGCGGCGATACGAATGAAATCTTAAATATATACTGTGCGCTTTTTGGTGCGGACACGCGGCAACCCGTAAGACTTGCAATTTTAAAGCCTACCGGCGCAAAGGATTTGGAGGATTTCTTCTTTATTAAAAACACGGCACAGCAGTACATAGGAGAAGAAAATCTGATTTTTGTGACTGTTATAAGCGACTTTGTGGTGCTTGCGGTACCTGACAACGGACGAGCGGAACTGATACAGGTTCTCGAAAAAATCCGCTGCGCGGTCAAACGGTGCTACAACTACAGCTTAATGACGATTTGCAGCGTCAAAGCACAGCTCGACGATTTGCCGGAAACATTTGAACGCCTCAGGACTTGTTTGGGATATTCATTTTATGCCGAAAACGACAGGACTGTGTGCGAAAGCGACATAATCATAAACAGTGACGAAATAACCTTCCGTCCCGATTACAACACTGTCGAGCAGGCTGTGCGCGGCGGTGACGCCGAAAAGACGAAGCTGTTTGTTGATTGTTTCTTCAAAAGGCTCAAGAAAACCGCTCCGCATCCCGCGGTGGCGAAAATATACTGCCTGGAGCTTTACGTCAGCATAGCGCGCTGCTGCGGCGACGATAAGCTTGACCGCTATATGCGCGGCGTAGTTGACGTTCAGGAAGCGAAAACGTTATCGGAGATACATAAGTATATTCTCGACAAGAGCCTTGAAATAGCAAAGAGCAATGTTTCCGAATCGAAAAAGGTGTATTCGTCTCTTGTGCGCGACACGATAAACAGCATAAACGACAACATCGAAAACGAAAATCTGTCGCTGCGCTGGCTCGCGGGAACAATCCTGTTCACAAACGTGGACTATCTCGGAAAGCTCTTCAAAAAGGAGACGGGCAAAAACTTCTCGTATTACGTTATGGAAAAGCGCATGGAAATGGCAAAGGCGCTGCTTCTGGAAGGAAAGAAGGACAGGATATACGAAATAGCCGAAACCGTCGGATACGGCAGCAATTCTCAGTATTTCAGTCAGGTATTCAAAAAATACACGGGCGTTTCCCCGCTGGAATACAAGGAATACGCTCGTTCCGTCCGCGAGAAAAAGCAAAGCGCAAACAACTCTTAAAATTACACAAACATGACGGATTTTTGACTGTTACCGTATAGGGGATTAATATATAATTAAATTTAGCCCCAACAGGAAAAACTTGTTAATAATACCGGATAATGCCGGTTTTATTAAATGATACAATGCAAAAAAACTTTATGGAGGTATTCACATGAGTAATAAGATTAAAAAACTAATCTGTTCGCTTTTGGCTGCAACTATGGTTGCAGGCTCCGCAAGCATGCTCGTGTTCGCTGAAGGTGAGGACACGGCTGCGAGCGATCCGGCTGCGACTACTGAAAACGCGGAAGCGACACCGGCTCCCGACGCGGAAGCAACGGCAGCACCTGAGGGAGAAGCAACGGCAGCGCCTGAGGAAGAAGCGACAGCTGCGCCTGAGGCTGAGGCAACGGAAGCTCCCGAAGCGGAAGAGGCACCCGCGCCTGAAGCGGATGCTCCGACAAGCACAGTCTATGACAGTGACGCATATTATCAGAAGTCGCTCGCTCTCTGCTCATCACTCGGCGTTATTTCGGGTTTTGAGGACGGCAGCGTAAAGCCTGACGAAAAGGTAACAAGAGCGCAGATGGCTTCGATAGTTCTTCGTCTGCTTAACGTCGGCGCATCGACCTACCAGAACATCTTTACGGATGTACAGAGCGGTCACTGGGCAGCGGATCAGATCCAGGCTGCTTATGAGGCAGGCATTGTAAACGGTATGGGCGACGGTACGTTCGCTCCTGACGCTGAGGTTACATACGCTCAGGTTATCGTTATGCTTGTAAATGCTCTTAACTTCAAGACCGAAGCTGAGATGTACGGCGGCTGGCAGCAGGGCTACATTAAGATAGCCGGCGACAAGGACATTCTTAAGAGTGCTCAGAGCACTGCGGACGAACCCGCAGACCGCGGTCTTGTTATCAAGATGGTATACAACTCGCTCCTCGCTGACTATAACAGACCTTCGTCGTACGAGAACGGCAGCGTTCAGTATTCGACAGACAAGACTCTTGCCGAGGATAAGTTTGACGTAATAGAGGCAAAAGGTCTCCTTATCGGTACTTCAAAAACCTCAATCGGCAGCACAGAGCTTGACGAGGGTCAGATTGAGATCAGAAAGGACAAGGAAGACGATTCCGAAGTATACGATACTCTCCTTACAGATCTCGACGACTGCATAGCTCGTCAGATTACATTCTACTACAGAGAAAATTCGGGCAGAACGCCTGAGGTACTCGCTGTTACATATGATGCTTCGAAGTCGGAGACATACGCGATTGACTCTGAGGACATAGACACAGTTGATTTTGACGGATCGATTTTGAGTGTCAAGGAAAAGAAGGTCAGCAAGGCGAGAACAACGACCGCTGACGCGAAGTATATCTATAACGGCAAGATTATAGACGCAAGCGATGTTACGGAAGACACGTTCATGCCCGAAAAGGGTACCGTTACATTCGTAAAGAGCGACAAGAGCGCTGTAAACGATTATGACGTTGTATTCGTTGACGCTTATGAGACGCTTGTCGTATCGAGCGCGAGCAACGAAAAGATAAACGCTAAGAGACAGTCTACCAGAGAAGACGCTGAGCTTGGCGACCTTGAGGATGTAACGTTCATAGTTGACGATGAGATTGACAGAACGGTTACAATTAAAAAGGACGGCGAGGACATTAAGCCGAGAAACCTCAAGAAGAACGATGTAATGACGGTAAAATCGAGCAGCCCGATTGTAAGATCCGGCAGCAGTGAAAAGATTGAAGTAAACCCCGAAGTTCTTGACATCGTTGTAACGGGCAAGAGCATAACAGGTTCGGTTACGTCTATGTCTAAGGATTGGGACGAGACAACCGCTACTATAGGCGGCGAAGTATACGACGTTGCCAACCTTGCTGTAGGCGATCTTAAGACAGGTTCACAGGGTACATACTACTTTGACCAGTTTGACAGAATAGGCTATATAGAGGCAAGCACAACGGGACTTCTCGCCTCGGGCGAAAAGTACGGCTGGATCATGAACCAGTACAAGGCTGAGGGTTCAAGCGACCAGGTAGTTACAATTATGACTCAGGAAGGTCCCATCGAGGCGAAGTATGCTTCAAACGTTGACTACTGGGGTCCGTCAGATACCGAAGCGCGCATGGTGAGCCGTGCCGAAATCTCGGAAGAAGTCGGCAATCTCGTAGAAAACGGCAGCTTTACAAAGGCGGGAGACTTCCAGGTAAGACTCGTTAAGTTTAAGTCAAATTCGTCGAACTCTATCTCGAAGCTCTACTGCGCGGTTGACGCGTCGGTTGTAGAAGATGAGGACGCGCTCAGAATTAATGCGGGCAACCTTAAGGGTATCGCCGTTACTTCGGGACTCGTAGGCGGTTACAAAATCGCAGACGGTATGCTTGAGATTTCCGTTCCGAAGAGCGCCGAGGACATGAAGGATGAAGACAACTACAAGTTCGGCGAGGTAACTTCGGGAAGCTACGTTGTAAGAGAAAACGGCTCAACGCGTGACTTCACCGTAGGTGAATTTAAAGGAAGCACTCCGAACATTCTTATCAACTATGTTGCAAGCGCTGACGCTCTCGCAACACTTGACGATGTTGACACAGCCGGCAATAACCCGACAATGATAGTTGACAAGATCAGCACAGGTGTTGACGAGGATGATAATCCTATCTATATAATCAGCGGTTATTCCGCGGGCGCTGAAACAAAGGTAACTACGACAAAGAATACTGTTGTAGGTAAGCTGACGCCAGGTAACGGAAAGGACGCATACATTAACAGTTCAAGACACTTTGTAACAACGCCTTTGTGGGATGCTCAGCAGAAGGACGCATCTCTGACAGACTTCATCAGCGAAGGCGACCTGCTCCTCTGCAGCGGCGGAGAAAGAATTATCCAGCTGCTTGACGCGGACGATGTTTATAACGTAGTTGTTACAGGTACGACAGCTCCCACAAACCTCCTCTTCGGCGGTTTCGGTCAGTATATCGCACGTAACATGATGGAATTCGGTCCGGTAAGTGAACAGCCTGACACAGACGACGGCGCGGTAATCATGCTTGACCTTCTGAGCTACACACCGGCTCAGGGTTCGTACGGATCCGCTACCGAGAAGCTCTCATTCGACGTATCTACCACAATGGATACCGTTGAGATTAACACAAGAACAGGTAAGGCTCAGATTGCTTCCGAAGCGAGTGAAGTATTTGATGTAACTCCGTTCGACGCGGCTTCAAAGACAGGCGACTATGTATTCGCAAGATTTGCGGATAAGGGCGGACTTCAGGAAATGGTTGTTTACAGATTTGTAGACTAATTTTCGTAAACTGTCTGAAAGACGAAATAATAACGAGCGCATATGCAACGCATATGCGCTCGTTTTTGCTTTGAAATAAAATTGTTTACAACATACCCAATATGTGGTATAATTATAATATACCCAAAATGATACCGAAACAGAGGTGACAAACATGAACATATGCGTATTCGGAGCATCGAGCAGCACTATTGACACATCCTTTATAGACGAAACGACATTGCTCGGCGAGAAGCTGGCAACGCGCGGTCACTCGCTCATATACGGCGCGGGAGCGTCGGGACTTATGGGCGCTGTCGCGCGTGGAGTTTACTCAAAGGGCGGCAGTATCGTAGGCGTCGTGCCGGATTTCTTCGTTGATGAGGATTTGGGCGTGGACGGACGTGTTTTTGAAAACTGCACGGAGCTTGTTCTGACCGACACGATGCGTGAGAGAAAGCATGTTATGGAGGACAGAGCCGATGCGTTCATAGTTGTACCCGGCGGTATAGGCACATTTGAGGAGTTCTTTGAGGTGTTTACGTTAAAGCAGCTCCAAAGGCATAATAAGGCAATAGCGATACTGAATTTTAACGGCTACTATGACGCGATGCTCGGTATGCTTGACGAAGCCGAGAAGCTCCGTTTTGTGGGGTCGGCTTGCCGCAGTCTTGTTGAGGTTTTCACCGACGCGGACAAGGCGCTTGACTACGTTGAAAATTATGTGCCGAAGAAGGTAAACGTTTTAAAAACCAAAAACATTTAATGTAATGTGAAAGGAGCGGTTCTTATGAGAATCAAACAGATTGTCGCCGAATTTATCGGCACAATGGTACTGGTAATCTTCGGCTGCGGAACGGCAATGCTTGTCGGCTGCGATGTTGTGGGCGGTTATCTTATGACTGCGCTCGCGTTCGGCTTGTCGATTGTCGCGATGGCGTATTCGATAGGCAACGTGTCGGGCTGCCACATCAACCCCGCTGTTTCGCTGGCTATGCTTATACGCGGAAAAATAAGCGTTTCGCAGTTCATTGACTACATCATTGCTCAAATTCTCGGAGCGATTGCCGGCTCGGGCATACTTATGCTTATATTCAACCTCGGCGGAGTTGCCGACAAGACGGGCGGCTTGGGTACAAACGGTCTTGCCGGTGTGAGCGGCAGCATGGTTGCGGGTCTTATAGTCGAGATTATACTGACCTTCGTGTTTGTAACGGCTATCCTCGGTGTAACGTCGAATAAGGCGAAGCACGGCTCGTTCGGCGGACTTGTGATAGGTCTTACGCTTACGCTTGTACATATTCTCGGCATCGGTCTTACCGGCACATCGGTAAACCCCGCGAGAAGTATCGGACCGGCTATTATGTACGCTATTACGGGTCATATGGAAGCAATTTCGTGTATCTGGATATTCATCGTAGGTCCGCTCGTTGGCGCGGCTCTCGCGGCGCTACTCTACACGTATATTGCGGGCAAGGATGAGTAATTTGACGCTTTACAAAAGAAACCGCTCAAATCGGGCGGTTTCTTTTTGCGCTTTACTATTGACTATCCGCATGTTAGGGTGGTAAAATAGAGGGGTGTGAGGCGGTCGCCCGAAAGACCCCCTCTATGAGGGGGTCAAAAGCCGAAGGCTTTTGGGGGGTGTTGTTAAGTTATGCACCCGCACCCCCCGAAATCAAAGATTTCGACCCCCTCAGCGAGGGGGTCATACGGAGATACGGGGGGGTCATACAAAGATGGTGCATCGTAGGGGAGACCCTTGCGGTCGCCCGCAAAACACGCGCGATATTGTAGGGGCGAACCGTGTTCGCCCGCAATTCAATTCAGGAGAATATCATGTGGACAAGTGACAAATGGACGGAATACAGTCTCATAGACAGTGCGGACGGTGAAAAGCTCGAATATTGGGGCAAATATCTGCTCCGCCGTCCCGACCCTCAGGCTGTATGGAGTAAAAAAAGCGACAAAAACTGGAACAAAGCCGACGCGTGGTACCACCGCTCAAAATCGGGCGGCGGAAGCTGGCAGTACCTCAACAAGCGCCTGCCCGACCGCTGGACGGTGTCGTACCGCAATCTTACGTTTAACATAAAGCCGATGGGGTTTAAGCACACAGGACTGTTCCCCGAACAGGCGGTAAACTGGGACTGGTTCTCGGAGCTTATACGCGGCGCGGACAAGCCCATTAGGGTTCTTAACCTTTTCGCGTACACAGGCGGCGCGACCGTCGCCGCGCTTGAAGCAGGGGCGGAGGTCGTGCATGTTGACGCGTCGAAGGGCATGGTTACGTGGGCGAAGGAAAACGCCGCATCGTCGGGGCTCGGTGACGCGCCTGTGAGGTATATAGTGGACGACGTTAAAAAGTTCGTGCAGCGCGAGCAGCGGCGCGGCAGGGAGTACGACGCGGTTATAATGGATCCGCCGTCGTACGGCAGAGGTCCGTCGGGCGAGGTGTGGAAGATTGAAAACGAGCTTTATCCGCTCGTGCTGGACTGTATGAAAATACTGTCGCCAAACCCTTTATTCTTCCTCATAAACTCCTACACGACGGGACTAAGCGCACAGGTGCTTATAAACGTGCTGAGCATGACGCTCGGAGAGCGGTTCGGCGGTAAAATTACGGCTGACGAGATAGGTCTGCCGATGAAGTCAAACGGGCTGGTGCTGCCGTGCGGTATCAGCGGAAGATGGGAGAGATAACAGTGGATATAGAAGTAAGACAGTACGCGCCGTCGGACGCGGCGGCAGCGTCGGCAGTGTGGAATGAGGTTGTAGAGGAGGGTAACGCCTTCCCGCAGGACGAGCCGCTCGATGAAATTTCGGGCGACGAGTTTTTTCGTTCGCAGTCGTATACGGGTGTGGCATGTGACGGCAGAGAAATCGTCGGACTTTACATACTTCACCCCAACAACGTCGGACGGTGCGGGCATATCTGCAACGCGAGCTACGCGGTTCGCTCCGACATGCGCGGCAAGCGTATCGGAGCGGTGCTTGTAAAGGATTGCATGGAAAAGGCGCGGGAGCTCGGTTACGGTATTTTGCAGTTTAACGCGGTCGTCGCGACGAACACCGCCGCGCTGAAGCTGTACAAAAGCCTCGGTTTTACGCCGCTCGGCGTGATACCGAAGGGTTTTCACATGAAGGACGGCAGCTACGAGGATATTATCCCGCATTACATTTCGCTTTAAAGGATTTTCGGTATGGAGAGCTATTTGACTGACAAGGTGTGTATGGTTACGGGCGGCGGCGGCAGTATCGGCGGCGAGCTTGTCCGCGCGCTGACGCGCCTTAACGCGGCGAGGGTCGTCGCGGTCGATATATCGGAGAACGGTCTGTATGACGTTATAACCGACGTCGGCGGTGTGACAGCCGAAATCGCGTCCGTGCGCGACGCGGGTAAGATGGAATATTTGTTTGACAAGTACCGCCCGAATATCGTGTTTCATGCCGCGGCGCACAAGCATGTGCCGTTTATGGAGCGTAACCCCGAGGAAGCCGTGAAAAATAACATAGTCGGTACGCGCGCGACGGCGGAGCTTGCCGAAAAGTACGGCGCGGAGCGGTTCGTGCTAATTTCGACCGATAAGGCGGTCGAGCCGGTGAGCGTCATGGGCGCGACAAAGCGCGTGTGCGAAATGCTGATGTATGAGATGAGCAAGTCGGCGAAAACCGTTTTCGGAACGGTGCGTTTTGGGAATGTTCTTGGCTCGAACGGCTCTGTCGTGCCGCTGTTTAGGAAGCAGATTGAAAAGGGTGTTGTTACCGTTACCGACAGAAACGCCGAGCGGTACTTTATGACCGTTGAGCGCGCGGCAAGCGTCGTAATATCGTGTGCCGAGCATATGAAGGGCGGAGATGTGTTTGTGCCGGACATGGGTGAGAGCGTGAAGATAATCGACCTCGCCGAAAAACTGATTGAGGAAAGCGGCAAAAACGCGGAAATACGCGTCACGTCGTTAAGGCAGGGCGACAAGCTTACGGAAAAGCTGTTTTACGATTTTGAAACGCCCGAAAGCTGCGCCGTCAGCGGAGTGTACCGCGTACGCGGCAGCGGTGTGGAAGGACTTTACGAATATACAGACAGACTGCAAAAAATGGCTTGTGCGTGCGACCGTGACGGAATACGCGCCGTCTTGCGTGAAATGACCGACGTGAAAGGATTGACATAAATTGAATATACACGTATTGTTTCAGTCCATAGGACAGGGACTTTACACAATGATAACTTCAATAGGAACGTGGCTCGGCGAGGCGTGGGCAGCCGTATGCGGATGGTTTAACTCGATACAGTTCCCAAACGCTTTAAAGCTGTTCAGTAACGCAACGGTAAACCGATTCCTGTTTTTCGGAATAATAGCGTACATTTTGCTGATGAACATATGGGCTATTGTGCTGTTCGGCGCGGACAAGGCAAGCGCAAAAAAGCAGGGTACGCGCGTAAGCGAGAAAAAGCTGTTCCGCGTCTGCTTCTGGGGCGGCGCGATAGGCGGTATGATTGGAATGTACCTGTTCAGACACAAGACGCTCAAGAAGAAATTTTCCGTCGGCGTGCCGATATTATTCCTGATACAGCTGCTTTTGGACAGCTTTATACTCGGTTTTCTCGGTTTTTGGACTTTTTTTTAAAAACCTATGGAAAAATAAAGCGGAATGTGGTATAATGGTATAACGATAGATACGGAAAGGAATGTTTCGTATGGAGCTTAAAGATATATTGTCAACGGACGAAAAGCTTAGGATTATACAGGAGCTTGTACCGGGCAAGCAGATTACGCTTTCGCACGTAATCGCAAGTCCCGACCCCATACTGTACACAAAGCTCGGCTTAAATCCCGAAATAGACTACGATAAAAGCGCGATAGGCATACTGACGGTAAGCCCTGCCGAGACTGCCGTAATTTGCGCCGACATTGCGACAAAGACGGCGAATGTCGATTTGAGTTTTGTTGACCGTTTCAGCGGCACGCTCATTATAACGGGCATGGTAGCCGATGTTGAAACGGCTCTGCGCTCGATTATGGAGTACGCCGAAAAAACGCTCGGTTACAGCTGCTGCAAGGTAACGAAAACATGAAAAAGATAATACTCGTCGGCAGGAGCGAATGTGGTAAAACGACGCTCACACAGGCGTTAAAGGGCGAGAAGATACATTATCACAAGACGCAGTACGTGAACCGTTTCGACGTGATAATAGACACGCCCGGCGAATACATACAGACGAAAAACCTCGGCAACGCTATAGCGATGTACACGTTTGAGGCGGACGTTGTGGGCATGCTCATAAGCGCGAGAGAGCCGTACTCTCTGTACCCGCCCGCGGTTACGCCGGTAGCGAACAGACCGGTTATAGGAATAGTGACGCAGATAAACGAGCCGGACGCGCACGTGGAGCTTGCGGAGCATTGGCTCAAACTTGCGGGCTGTGAGACGGTGTTCCGCGTCGACTCCAAAACCGGCGAGGGCGTGTGGCAAATTATAGACTATCTCCGCGAGGACGGCGACGTTATGCCGTGGGAGGAATAAGACAGGACGGTTTTACGCCGTCTTTTTTATTGCACAAACTATTTACAACCGAATAAAAATATGGTAAAATAAATCTATTAAGATATTTTATGCAAAGGAGAGAGAAACATGGCAAAAACAACAGGCGGCTTCACACTTCCGGGTGAGAGCGGATACGAGGAGCTTACGCTTCAAATGGCTGAAAAATGGGGCGCGGACGTAATACGCGATTCCGACGGCACGGAGCTTTCACCCGAGATAATCAACGCGGGCTACGGCATTTACTCGACTATCTGCATTATCCGCGACCATAACGAGTGGGCGAAGGCAAATCCGGACAAGCTCCAGCAGACGTTCCTTATGACAAACCCAATCGTCGCGACGGACACGAGCCTTACGATAGACCTCATGAAGGACTTTTTCGCAGATCAGTTCAAGCTGAACGACAGCGAGGAGTCGATAGAATACTGGCAGGTGTTCGACCGCACGACGAACGAGGAAATAAAGGACTGGTCTTACGCGGACGGCAAGGTCACGATTAAGAACATCACGCCGTTCCACAAATACACTGTAAACTTCCTCGCGTGGCGCATCTGGGAGGAAATCTCGATGTACAACCACACGACAAACAACTGGGACAAGGAGCATCTCATGCAGATAGATCCGCGTTACCCCGAAACGCAGAAATTCATGCTCGACTGGCTCAAAAACTGGTGCGAGACACACCCTGCGACGACCGTTGTGCGCTTTACGTCCATGTTCTATAACTTTGTATGGATTTGGGGTTCAAACCCGCGCAATCAGCAGCTTTTCTCCGACTGGGGTTCATACGACTTCACCGTTTCGCCGCTCGCGCTCAGGGAGTTTGAGAAGAAGTACGGCTACAGAATTACGTCCGAGGATTTCATAAACAAGGGCAACCTCCACGCGACGCACATGACCGCGCCGAAATCGAAGATTGACTGGATGGAGTTCGTGAACGATTTTGTTGTTGATTTCGGTAAGCAGCTCGTTGACCTTGTTCATGATTACGGTAAAAAGGCTTACGTGTTCTACGACGATTCGTGGGTAGGCGTTGAGCCGTGGGGTAAGAGATTTAAGGACTTCGGTTTTGACGGACTTATCAAGTGCGTGTTTAACGGCTTTGAAACGCGCCTGTGCGCGGGTGTTGACGCGGTTGAAACGCATGAGATAAGACTTCACCCGTATCTGTTCCCCGTGGGCTTGGGCGGTGCGCCGACGTTCATGGAGGGCGGCAACCCGACGAGAGAAGCGCAGGGCTACTGGAAAAACGTGCGCCGCGCTCTTCTCCGCGACAAGATAGACAGAATAGGTCTGGGCGGATATTTGTCACTGACAATTCCGTTTCCCGATTTTCAGGATTATATAGAAAAAATATCGGACGAGTTCCGCGAGATACGCGAGCTGCATACCGAGGGCAAGCCGTACGTGTTAAAGCCGAGAATAGCGGTGCTGCACTTCTGGGGTAACCTCCGCTCGTGGACATGCTCCGGTCATTATCACGAGCATCCCGAGGTTGATCTCATAAACGTAAACGAGGCGCTCTCCGGTCTGCCGTTCGACGTTGAGTTTATAAGCTTCGAGGACGTTAAGGCAGGCAAGCTCGAAAACTTCGACGTTGTCATAAACGCCGGTAAGGCGGGCAGCGCGTGGTCGGGCGGCGAGTGCTGGAACGACGAAAAAGTGGTTTCGACTCTCACGAAATGGGTTTATGACGGCGGCGTATTCATCGGCGTAAACGAGCCGTCGGCGGTTGAAGGCAGCGACACGTACTTCAAAATGGCGCACGTACTCGGCGTTGACGAGGACACCGGCGCGAGAATTTGCCACGGACGCTACACGTTCGAGCCGACAAACTGTGCGTGCGTGCAGGACAAGGACTCGTTCAAGGTGAATGAGGGCATTTACCTTATTGACGCGGACACGGTTGTGGCGGCGGAAAAGGACGGTGTACCCGTTGTGGCGCGTCATGCGTTCGGCAAGGGCGCGGGCGTGTACCTTGCGAGCTTTACCGTGAACGAAAAGAATACGCGTATGCTGATGAGCCTTATCCTCAAAAACACCGGCGAGGGTATGGATCAGAATTATATCACCGATAACCTCTGGTGCGAGTGCGCGTACTATCCGAGCAGCAAGGAGCTTGTTGTGATAAATAACAGCGATACCGAGCAGACAACGACCGTAAAGACCGAGTTCGGCGATAAGACCGTCACCCTTGGCGCATTCGATACAAAGATTTTGAAGCTGTAAAAGTGATTTGACAGAAAAATAAAACGGCGGCGGGATTTTACCCGCCGCTGTTTACGTTCAGAGTTATTCTATTATGATGTTATCCACTCCATGACGCAATATGACGTTTATCAGTTCATTTCGTGAATAATTTGTTTCGGCTGCAAGACGGTCAAGCTTGGCTAAGGTGTCCTCCTTAATGCGAACGGTAATTATCTTATTCCCATCCTCGCCGCGTTTTTTTATTTTTAACGGTTTAATATCCATATCGCCACTTCCTTTATATATCATATATCAACTTACATATCAATTATACCTTGACATTTTAATATAACATATGATACAATAAGATTGTAAAAAGTAATACAAATATATTACATTACAGTTAAGTTAAATTATAATATTGAAATGGGGGACATTTATGAAAAAGTTTTTAAGTATAATTTTATCTGTTAGTATATTATTAGGTCTTTGTGCTTGCGGAAATAGCACTCAGAACTCATCGAATAAACTAATAGGTAAGTGGACGTATACGTATGATGATGACGATTATACGAGTTATGAGTTTTTCTCGAATGGTACAATTTATAAGACATATGATGATTCATATTACAATAGAACAGAAAAGTACTCATTACTGGACGGTACGCGTATAAATATAGGTGGTAAGGTATATGAATTCCATATAAATGGGAATATACTCTCTTTGACAGATGATAAAGGATATACAACTGAATATGTGAAAGAATAGCCGATATAGCGAAATTTGTAATGTAATATTATTTGAATGCTAGAAACTTACCGCATTCTTTTCTCAAAAATTGTAATTAAAAGAGCGTATCGCATTGAACTGCCCCAGAATATACAGACAGTACAAAAAAGAGAGTCTATGGTAAAATAGTACCATTAAGCAACATACCGGCATCGCATCTCAAGCGGTGTCAGTTTTGTTTTAAGCTGAATACGCTGATAGTTGTAAAAATATATGTATTCATCAATAATTGTGCGGGCTTCTTCAAATGTTTGCAGCTTCATTCTGTGGATACATTCTGCCTTCAGTATGGAGAAGAAGTTTTCTGCCATCGCATTATCATATGGATTTCCCACTCTTGACATTGACTGCGTAATGCCGTATAATGTTTTCAGCTTAAAGTACGCTTGTGAGGTATACTGAAAGCCTTGGTCACTGTGGAGCTGT
>CANQQS010000020.1 GCA_947626045.1 uncultured Clostridia bacterium
CGCAAGCTGCGGCAGTTCGATGACATGCGAGGACTTTCTCATTCTGCGGCAAAACAGCGCGTAACCCGTAAGCCTTGCCGCGAAAAGCGCGGCTGCGGTGATAACCCATATGTACGCAAGCGTGTTCAATACGTCGTCCGCCTTCGCGCCGAACGGCTTGCCCGTCGCGCGTACGGGTTCAACTTTTACCGGCGCGGCTTCCGTTTGTTCCGTTACCTGTACCTGTACGGCGTTATCCGTCGCCGCCGCGTCGGTTTCGGTTACGGTCACGGGAGCGGACTGTGCGGCTTCACGCGCGCGGTGCGGCAGCGAAATACGCGCCGGACACAGCATGACAACCATTACCGCGAGCCATACGTAATAATTCCAGCCTGCCGAGAACCGCCGCTTTGTGAACGGGTGCGCGAGCGTGATTATAAGTGTCAGCACGCCGCCCGCAAGCGAGGTCACAAGCGCGGCTTTTAATATTTCCGTCATCATAGCCTATTCCTCCCTGTCGTCGAAAATAGCCCTCAATTCCTTTACATCCTCTTCGGAAAGTGTTTCCTCCTCGAAAAGCGACGCGGCAAGCTCTTTTGCCGAGCCGTCGTAGAGCGACCGTATCAGCGACCGCGTTTGTGCGCGGCGGTAGTCGCGTTTTGAAATGAGCGGAGTGTAATAATACATGTTGCCGCGCTTTTCCGACGTGACCGCGCCCTTTTCGCAGAGCCGCGTGAGGAAGGTGGAAATCGTTGTGCGCTTCCAGCCCTTGCTTTCAACGGCTCTGTTTATGTACTGCGTGTTTACGGCTTCTCCCGCTTTCCACAGAACCTTCATAATCTCCAGTTCCGCTTCTCCTATACTGATATTTCCCGACGTCATAAGAAATACCCACCTTTCTACATATGTAGTCTACTGTTATTCTACACCGGTAGTCGGGATTTGTCAAGGGGTTTGGGGAAATTTTTTTGAGAAAATAAAAAAACACCCCGTGGAGTGTGCGACTGCGAAAGGCCCCCTTGTCAAAGTGAACCACACGCAAGCGTGTGGTAGGCGTGTTGCGTAGCAACAAACGCCGTAGCAGAGGGGCTGTCGGCGGAGCCGACTGGGGGATTCCTTTTTGTTTTTATAATGAATCCCCCCACCGCCTTCGGCGGTCCCCCTCCCTTTAACAAGGGAGGCTAACAGGCGGCCAATGACCGCCCCTATGGTGTATACGGGCGAACACGGTTCGCCCCTACAAGAAATTTGTACCCGTAGGGGCGACCCTTGCGGTCGCCCGCATAAATGCATTTCTCCTTTATTCCTATTGGACAAATTCGAGCGTATCACATTCGGGAACATACATCATCTCTGCGCCGATTTTATCCGCCAGCTCTCGAACGGGAACGCACACCTCACCGCCCACGGTAAAAGTCTTTAAAAAATCCTCGCGTCTGACTTTACCCGCGCAGTCAAATATCTTTACAGCTTGTTCAAACGGCACATACGTCACATCGCAGGCGCAGGAATGTATGCAGAGTAAATCCGACGGTTCGCCGTTTATAATAGCATCGGTGTTCCACGTTAAAAACATATTGCCGTGAAAACAAGCAGGCACGCTTATATCGGTAAAGCGCGGAGGAAGTATTGACTTATCGTTGTATATTCTCCCGCGTTCCTCTACTTCGGCGCGGTATTTCTGAGCGTCACCCTGCAAATCATTGTACGCCAAGGTGAAATTGGTATGCGGCACCTGAAAAATCAGCGATACAGTAAACATCACCGCACCCAATGCGCAAATTGTCTGCTTTAACCCTTTTCGGGATTTTACATTTTTTAATCTGCCTGATATATAATCCGCGGTATAAAGCGAGTTTCCGAACATAAAAAATATGTACGCAAGGTAAAACAGATTTTTTATCCGCGGTATGTCGCAGTCGTTCATGGCGTATAGCGGCGGAACGTACAGCGAAGCGAACAGCCCAAATGATACGACGAGAACAATAATCGGATTGAGGCGATATATCCTTTGTCCGTCGTGCGAAAAAACGAAAGCGGCGGTACACATTATAAGAGCGCCTATAATTGCCGCGTCGGTGTAGCGCGCAATATCCGAAACGGCATGACACAGCGCGGATATTACCGCTGTTAAAGGCGGCAGAGTATCGAACGCGGCTTGTCTTACGGCGTTACCCGGCGCAGCCATGCTGATTATAAGCCCTGCGGCAGCGGAGAGCGTTATAAGAGCGTTTTTGACAACGGTTTGTTTCTCATCGCGCGACAGCGCCCTGTAAGCGGTGATAACAAAAGACGTCAGGCAAAACGTCAGCGAGGTTAAATAATTGCCGCCCGTCACGAAAAAAGCAAGTAAGCATTGCGCGGCAGCGGTTATTATCTTCGGGTTTTTATTTGTGATTTGCAGTATGACCGCAAGAACCGAAAGGCACCAAAAAATCATATAATGCGCGCCGCCGTTCCACCAGAATATGCCCTCCGCAACCGACGGGAGAAATTGTACCGATAAAAGCGCGGTCATGCTGCCGATAAATAATTTTCCCGAGCGGCTAATACCGCGCGCGGAATTTAATACCAAAAATATCGGAACAACAACCGCGGCGAGCATCACAAACGGCGTAATGATATAAAGCCTGCCGTCAAAAACGCCGGGCTGCAGCGAAAACAAAATAACCGAGCTGTACGTACCCTGCCAGTTCATATATGTATATCTCAAATTTTCCGCAAGAGCTTTGATTACGCCCGGAAATCCCACGCCAGCCTGCAGCGCGTAATGCACGGGCGCGCCGTATCCGAAATCATCCGCCGACGGAGTGGTATACGGTGCGAGCAGTATAAGCGGAATTAGAGATAGTAAAAATAATGCCGCCGTTATCACAGCCGCATATTTGATAGCTTTTTTCATGATAGAACCTCACATTTCTGTAATTCTACATATGTAGTCAGATATCATTCTACATTAGTAGTCACGTTTTGTCAAGAGGTTTGGGGAAATTTTTTTGAAATAAAAAAAGAAGTATGGCCCCCTCTTCGAGGGGACCGAAATCATTGATTTCGGGGGTGTATAATTCCCTAACACCCCCCTAAACTTGCAAGCAAGTTTAGACCCCCTCGGAGAGGGGGTCTATAATGCGGTCGCCCGTCATGTATTTTATTTATTACTCTTCTCAATCGCTTCCCACAGACCGTTAAGGTACGCCGCGCCGAGGGCGCGGTCATACAGTCCGTAGCCGGGCATGGCGACCTCGTCCCAAATCATTCTGCCGTGGTCGGGGCGTATGGGCCCATCAAAGCCTATATCGTAAAGCGCCGTCATTATCTCGTACATATCGAACGTGCCGTCGCTCGACAAATGCGCCGCTTCCTCAAAATCTGTCGGAGAGTTGAATTTAAGATTTCTCACGTGCGCGAAATGTATTCTGCCCTTCAGCGAACGTATCATGTCGGGAAGGTCGTTTTCAAGGTTCGTGCCGTACGAGCCGGAACAGAACGTCACGCCGTTATGTACGTCGTCAACCATGCTCATCATGCGCAGAATGTTCTTTTTGTTTATTATAATTCTCGGCAGCCCGAACACACTCCACGCGGGATCGTCGGGGTGTATCGCCATTTTGATATCGTACTCGCTGCAGACGGGCATTATTTTTTCAAGGAAGTATTTGAGATTTTGGAACAGCTTTTCGTCGTCAACGTCCTTGTACATCTCAAAAAGCTCCTTGACGCGCGCCATTCTCTCGGGTTCCCAGCCGGGCATTACCGTGCCGTTCATGTCGCCCGAAATGCTCTCGAACATCTTTTCCGGCACGATTTTGTCTATGTCGTCCTGATTGTACGCCAGTACCGTGCTGCCGTCGGGGCGTTTGCGTGCAAGCTCGCTCCTTGTCCAGTCGAACACGGGCATGAAGTTGTAGCACACGAGATGTATACCCTCTTTGCCGAGGTTTTCAAGAGTTTCAATGTAGTTCGCTATATATTTGTCACGCTCCGGCGTACCGACCTTAATCGCGTCATGAACGTTCACGCTCTCTATGCCGCTAACGTGAAGTCCCGCCGCCTCGACCTCGTCAATCATCGCGCGTATGCGCTTCCTTGACCAGACCTCGCCGGGCTGCGTGTCGTAAAGCGTCGTTATAACGCCCGTCACACCCGGGATTTGTCTTATTTGTTTAAGCGTTACGGTGTCGAATTTGCTGCCGTACCAGCGCAGTGTCATTTCCATTTTTATACTCCCCTTTTCTCTTAAAACTCTCTGTAAAAGTCGTCCTTCATTTCCGACACAGCGATGTAGCACTCTTTTCCGTATATGAGGCTGCACGGCACGCGCCACGTTTCGCCGTTGTAGAACCTGTCGGCTGCAAGCTCGCCGTCGGCGTAAAGCTGCAGCACGTCGCCCTCAATATTGATCTCGGCAAAGCCGCCTTCGCCGTCGGCTGTAATTTTCTTCCATGTTATTTCACGCTCGCCGCCTATCGAGAGCTGCTCCTTGTACCGCGGCTCGAACGGCGCTTCGCTCACGTCCTCGATCGTGACGTTCGCTATGCGCTCCGGCTGATTTATCGTGAAGCTCTCAAATCCCACTCCGTTCCACTTCTCGCACTCGTACTCTCCGTTTTCGGCGGAGTACACGCTGCCGCCCATTGTGTAGAGGTCGCAGCCGCCGCCTATGTGGAGAACGCCGCCGAGCCTGCGCAGAAATCTTGCGCGGTCGTAGTCGAGCGTGACGATGCGCGTGTTGTTGTAGGTAAAGTCGTTTACGTTTGTGAATTTCTTTCCGTCCGTGAACTCGTACTCTGCGTCAACATTCGGTATTTTCGCGAAGAAGTACGCGCCGTCCTCGGTGCAGAGCGGCTGTGCCGTCGCGTAACGCAAAGTGTTGCTGCCCGCTTTCATGTTAAACGGCATGAAAAAGCTCACGTCGCCCTTTACGTCGATCGGCGGAAACTCGACCTTGCCCGTGTCTATCACAACGTCCGTAATGTCGTCGAGCGCGCCGTACTGCTGGTGGTGGTTGATGAACACGAATCCGCTCTCACCGTCGGTACGCATACCGTAACGAAGCGACGAGTTGTCCGTCGGCTCGGGCGATACAACGGCGTCCACCGCCTCCATAGGTGCGAGCGCGTCACCGAAATCGGCTGCGAACAGGTGGAGCATATTCAAAAGCCTGTACTGCTCCCTAACCTCGCCGTACTCCGACAGCGGCGCCTGGAAGTCGTATGACAATATCGGGTAGTCGTTCGGATAGCCGGTCGCGCGCGACTCGTTAAGCGTGGACAGCTTGCCTATCTTGTTCGTGCCGCCGTGGTACATGTAGTAGCCTATGAGGTTGTTGCCGCTGCCGAGCTTCACGAGCGACAGCGCGTAGGTGTCCATAGGCGAAACTATCGGTCGGCGGTGGTGCGTCGTCTGTATGCCGCCGCCGAGCTCGCACGTCGCGAACGGGTAACGCTCGTAAGGCAGCCGCCAGCCGTTATCATCCTTTCCGTCGATTAAATCCGCGCCTATCGCGCAGTCGTTGCGCATACGGTTAAATACGAAGTGCGGCGTCGGTCCGAGCGGACGCGTGTGGCGCGACCACGGCGACGTGACATACGCCCCGAAAACGGGCACAACCTCGTCAACGGGTATTTCCGCGCCGTAGACGCTGTTCCAGCCGGTCACGGTGTAGAGCGGCGCGATCAAGCCGCACTCCACGGCGATTTTCTTAAGCTCCGCAAGGTGATCCGCGCCGTCGATGTACTCATTTTCAAGCTGCACGGCGATTATATTTCCGCCGTCCTTGTAGAAAAGTCCCTTCACCTCGTCGTATATGCGCGAGTACCATTTCCGCACAAGCGCGAGGTACTCGTCGTTGTTCGTTCTTATCTCGAACGGCTTTTGCACAAGCCAGTCGGGCAGTCCGCCGTTGCGGCACTCGCCGTGTGCCCACGGTCCGACGCGTATAACGACGTCAAGTCCCGTTTCGCGCGCGTCCTCAATAAACGCGCGGACGTCGTTGTCACCCGAAAAGTCGTAAACGCCTTCCGTTTCCTCGTGGTAAATCCAGAAAATGTAGGTCGAAACTATCGTAATCCCGCCCGCCTTCATTTTGGCAAGCTCCTTTTTCCAGTTGCCGCGGCTGTCGCGCGAAAAGTGGTACTCGCCCATCACGCCGATAAACGGCTTGCCGCCGCGCGTGAAGTAGAGGTTCGTGAGGTTTATTTCCTCGCCGTCGGGGTTCGCGCCGCCGAGGTTTAAATGGTTCTCCATGAGCTTTGAGGGTTTGTATTCCTTAAACGTGTATTTCATGTTAACTCTCCCGTATCATTTCTACGCCGAGCGGCGCGATTTTGCCGTTAAATTCATTTCCGCTTATGAGCGATTTACCCTTTATGTCAACGTCCGTTTCCGTTTCGTTGAAGTTCAAGACAACGGTGTAATCACCCTTCGGCGAAGTTTTGCGGATTATCTCAACACCGTCGGGCGCGTCCTTCGCGTCAATTCCCGCCGACGTTGAAATCATGCGCACAAGCTCCTTTACCGCCGCGTCGTCAAGGTCGCAGCCGATGTAGTACACTCGTCCTTTGCCGTAGTCGTTTACGGTAATTGCCGCTTTGCCGCTGTAATATTCGCCCGCGTACTCGCTTATCACTCTTGCCGTGACGGGCTTTATAACGTCGCACCAAACCTTTGCCGTGCCGTTTATCTCGCCTTTTACGCTGACACCCCTGCGCGGCGCATCAAATTCCTCGGCCTCTATTCCAGCGATTTCGGCGAATACACCGGGAACCGCAATCGGTCTTACGCGGTTATACTCGTCGCGTGTGCCGCTGCGGAACGACAGGACGAGCGTGCCGCCGTTTTCGACGTATGATTTTATTTCGTCAAGCTCGCCGTCCGTCACTATGTTATACGCCGGCATGTACACGACCTTGTATTTTTCGTAATTTCCGCGTGAAACGGCTGTGCCGACGCGTAAATCGACGCTCACCTTGTAATACGCGTAGAGCATGTCGCGGTACGAGAATTTGTCCGCGTGACGCTTTATGTCGTGCGCCCATATGTTGTCGTACGATTTTACGATGAGCGCGTCACAGAGCGGCTCGGCGTTTATAATGTAGTCGTTCAGCCCCTGCAATTCGCGTCCCGTCTGCTGCAGCTCGTAAAACCGTCTGCGCGGCACGCCGTCGTGGTCGAGCACTCCGTACCAGTACTGCTCCATGCCGAAAAGCGCCGTGCGGAAGCGGAAATATACCATGCCTTCCGCGCCGTGCGCTATCGCCTGGTACGTCCACAGTCTAAGCTCACCGGGGCGCGGCGTGCGACCCATAATATCCCAGCCGGCGGGGCCTGATTGCTCCTCCATTACGATAAAATTCTTGTCCTTCGCGCCGCGCATCGTTTCGTGCGCCATCGACACGTACTCGTGTTCCGAACCGCCCCACTGGTTGTCAGGGTAATTGTCCCACGAAACGAAATCGAGACCTTTAGACAAATCGAACGCGCTGATGTCGGAAAAATGTCCCATTAAATTATGCGTTATCGGCAGGTCGGTGTATTCCCTCAAAATGTCGATCTGCCGCTTCTGATATTTCACCCACGAGTCGGACGAAAAACGTCTGTATTCGAGGTCGAGCGCGGGATTGTGTGACCACAGATTGCCCGAGGTCGGCTCGCACGAGTTGTACGCGGGCAGGATCATATCGTCAAACGAGTCATAGTCAAGGCTCCAGAACACGTTTCCCCACTTTTCGTTGAGGTTTTCAATCGTGCCGTACTTTTCTTTGAGCCACGCCGCGAACTCCCTTCTGCAATGTTCGCAGTAGCAGTGCGTGCTTGCGTGGCAGCCGAACTCGTTGTCTATCTGCCATGCTATCACGTTTTTGTTGTCCGCGTAATGTTTCGCCATTTCATTGACGATGATTTTGCTTTTTTCTATATAATCGGGATTGTTCGCGCAGCACTCGCGCCTCGCGCCCCAGCCTTTTTTGCGGCCGTACTTGTCGCGCTGCAGAACGTCGTACTTGTTCACGAGCCACTTCGGCGGCGCGGCGGTCGGCGTGCCGAGAATTGTCTTGACGCCGCATTTCGCCAGAATTTCTATCGCCTCGTCGAGAAACGAAAAATCGAACTCACCCTCGCTTTTTTCAAACAGCTTCCACGCGAACTCGCCCATACGGACGGTGTTAAATCCGCCCTCCTTCATAAGCGCAGCCTGCGTTTCCCACTCGGACTTGTCCCAATGCTCGGGATAATAGTCAACGCCGAAAATCATATGCCTTCCCCTTTCATTATACGCTTATTATACTTTACATCAATTTTATCAAATTTTCATCAAGTATGTTGGCGCAAAGATTGAGTATATTGTGCTAAAAAGCCGAAAATTTTTACGTTTTGTCTTGAAATACGCGCGTGAAAATAGTATAATACACTTATACTAAAGAAAGGGGCATGTAAAATGGAGCAGCGTCTTACGTTCCCGAATTACGATTTCGGGCTTGCGCACAAGATTGACGCGCAGCCGGACAATATCGATTTCAAGCTGCACCAGCACGACGACGTTTTTGAGATTGTGCTGTTCATGAGCGGCGACGCGGAGTTTTACGTCGAGGGCAACGTCTACAAATTAAAGCCCTACGACCTTATTATAACGCGCCCGTTCGAGATGCACCACATACGCTGCCTGTCGCAAAGACCGTACGAGAGAATAATATTCTACCTCACGCCCGATTTTTTCACACGCCACGAGTGTGAGAAGTACAAGGATATTTTCGTAAACCGCGCGGCGGGTACGGGCAACGTCATACCGTCGGACATAGTTAAGGATCTGCTCTTAAACTCGATAAACCGCATGAGCGTGTACGCGCACGACGGCGCGTATACGGCGGTCGGAGCGGTAATGGTGGAGTTTCTGTACCTGTTGAGCCACACCGTCACGGCGATCTCGCCCGAAAAATCGAAGGACGAGCGCGTAAGCAAAATCATAGCGTACATAAACGAGCATCTCTCCGAGCAAATCACGCTCGACTTTCTGTCGGAGCATTTCTACATAAACAAATATCACCTGTGCAAGCTGTTCAAAAAAAATACCGGCTACACATTGAGCCAATACATAAACCACAAGCGCATACTTCTCGTGCGCGAGCTTCACATGTCGGGTCAGTCGCTGCTCGAGGCAAGCACGAACGCGGGTTTTAACAATTATTCCCATTTTTACCGTATGTACGTGAGAAAAACGGGAATGACGCCGAAAAACATGGACTGATACGAGTTTTTAAAAAAAGTGGAACTTATAGCCGCGTTTCGCTGTCTAATATAGTGAAGGGTCAAAAATAATACACTATCGACAGAAAAGGAGAAAAATCATGAAAAAGACCATTTCTTTATTGCTCGCGGCAGCAACAGCCGCGGTAATGAGCGTTCCGGCTTTCGCGGACAATCCCGAAATTCAAGTGCCGGACACAGACCCCGTAATTCAGGGGGACATTATGCTGATAGGCGAAAACAATGCCGCATTTGAAATCGAGCGTTGGACGGTTGAGGCGGAGCCGACAGCCGTAAAGGACGGCGTTGTTACCTATAAGACAGCCGACGGCGAAGGCGGCGAGGTAAGTATCGCGGACGCGGTTATTCTCGACAGCAAGGGCAATGTTAAAGAGTTAAAGGACGCTGAAAGCGCGAAAAAGCTTATTTTCTACATGAGCGGCGTTAAAAGCGCTTCAAACGTTGTTCCGTCAATAGTCGTAATCGACGACGGCGAGGGTATGGTTGAAGTCGGCAAATTCGGCGTTGACGCCGAAGGCGCGCTCGTAAACGAAGCAAACACGCTCGCGCTTAATCTTGACGAAACGGTTGAGCTTGCAAGACTTTCAAACTTAAAGGACGGCATAGCCGAGGACGGTCCCGCTCCGACCGCCGAGGATCTTAACGGCAGATGGCTCATGGTATTCTACACGGACTCCACGAGAAGCATACCCGCCCAGACAACTCCGTCAAAGGTAATCGCGCTCAACGAGGACGCAGTCGTTACCGCTCCGGGCCCCGTTGTAACGGAGCCGCAGTTTACGATCGACCACGTAACGGTCGAGGAAAACGCGAACCCGCAGTTTGACGGTGCTGTTATATTCGACGCTGAGGGCAGCATAAAGACCGCGGCTGACATCAAGCCCGGCGACGTTCTCACTTTAATCCAGAACAAGGCGAAAACGGCTGTTGAACCCGAGTACGTTGTTATAATGAAAGACGTAAATGACGTGGGTATAGCGGCGGATTTGTTTGTAAAGTCCACCACGCTCGGCGAATATGTTGACACGCAGAACGGTCTTGCGCTCACAATCGCGGACGACACGCCGATCGTTGACCTCGAGGGTAACGCGGTAAGCGACAGAAATCTTGACAACAAGTACCTGCTCGTGTTCTACGACAAGATTACGATGAGCATACCCGGAATAACGACTCCTATCAAGGTCGTTGTTCTCGGCGGCAACGACGGTATAGACACCGGCGATATGTTCCACAAGGTTGTGGAGATTGCGACCGATAAGGATTACAATGCCGACACACTCCTTACGCGCGGCATGATTATAACGGCTCTCGCGAAGGAGGCGGCCGCTGCCGAGGATTTGACGACCGACAAGTACACAGACTGCGACAGTGCGGCGTATTACGCTCCCTACGTCGCGTGGGCGACGAACAGCGCTATAGTAAACGGTTTCGGCGACGGCACATTCCGTCCGAACGACGCGGTTACGCGCGAGCAGGCGGCTGTTATCATAAAGAATTATCTCACGAGCGTTGTAAAGCTCACGGATGTTCCGATGCAGAAAATCGCGTACGCCGACAGCGAGGATATTTCCGATTGGGCGCTCGAGAGCGTTATGTACTGCACGTCGATAGATATGCTCCACGGACGTGACGACGGTCGCTTCGATCCGAAGGCTAACATCACCTGCGGCGAGTTCGATATAATGCTCGGATATATGCCTAAGTAATAATTAAAAATACGTAAAAACAGGCGGAAACAAATGTTCCCGTCTGTTTTTTACCCTTTTATCCTATACAATTTTAATGAACCCATTCTACGATATTATTCCCAAGAAGCCACTGATACGGCGTATCATCGGCGGTGCTGACCTTATGAGGGGGAGGGTAGTCATTACCACCTTGAACAACTCTCACTATCGGCATATTTAACGCTCGATACATCAGCTCGGCAACGTCAGCGCGCGTAACCTCCTGATCAGCTGTAAACTCGCCCTCTTTGATAAGCCCGTATTTTACCGCTGCATCCATCCATGATTCATACCACGGCTCCGAGGACTCAACAAGAAAATTATAACAAGGAATTGTTAAGCATACTTTTACAAGCTGCGCAGCCGTCACTGTGTCATTTGGACCGAAAGTGTCTTGGTCATAGCCATTGAATATACCCAGTATCGTACCTTCTTTAACCTGGTTGTAAAACCAGTCTGACGGGGTAATATCCTTAAATGTTACAGTATCGCCGTCTATGGTTTTCTCAATCTCTCCGTCAGCGGCGTAAAACGGATATTCCGCTCTTACGCTGATAGCCGCCATTTCCGCGCGCGTGATTTTATTATCGGGGCGAAAACTTCCGTCTTCATATCCGAGTATGATCTTCAATTCTGAAAGTGTTTTTGTCGCGTCGGTATTGTAATCCGTATACGCATACGCGGAAACCGCCGCCGACGCAGCTACCGCAAAAGCAGCAAGTATTGATATGATTTTTTTAGATTTCATATTATTTACCTCCGAAATATATAATATCTTGAAAGACCTTTCAATAACATTATAAATCTCAGGGGTAAAAAATCAATACCTTATGCAGGATTGGTCGCTCAGACGCAGGATTGGTCAAATTTAATTGTTTATATTACGATGATTTATTAAAACCGTCGTATTAAAGGTTTTTGTTTCGCCGTTATAGCTCCAACGGATTTTTCCGTCATAACCGGCTAACGCCTTTTTAATACTCGACATTCCTATACCGTGTAAGGTTTTATCGCTCTTGCTCGTCATAAGCGCGCCGCCCTCGGTCACAGGCTCGCTGTCGGCGCTGTTGTCGAGACGGATAACGGTAAAGGCGTTATTCATTTCGTATATGCTTAAAAATATCTTTTTCGCCGCAGACTTGCCGCTCGCTTCAATGGCGTTGTCCATGAGATTTGCGAATATCGCCACCGTGTCGGCTTCGTTTATAAACGACAGGCTAACGTTTTGAATATAGACCTGAAAATCAATGCCGTTTTGCGAACATTCCTCCGACTTTTGAGTAAGCAGGACGTTGAGCGCGTCGTTGTCCGTGTATTCCACGAGCAGTAAAGAGCGGTTTTTGCTTTCAAGACCGCGTATCATTTCAAGCGCCGCGCCGGAGTTTTTACCGAGCATACCCTCTATACTTTTGCAGTATTTATTGAAATCATGCGCCATGACACGTAGGTCAGCATACTTTTCTTTCAACAAATTATATTTCTGAAAATCAATCTCGTTTTTGTGCTCAATCTCCTGCAAATATTGTATTCGCGCGTTTCTTTCCACAATGCGGTCACAAATAATATACACGGCAAAATTCGTCGCGATAAGCATAATTCCGAGAATGATAAATACAGCCTTCGCGCCGTAATCAACCTGTGAAAACATTTTGTTAAACAGCATAAAAAACAGGCAGCTACATATCGGCAGCGGAATGAGCCATACCATTTCCGGCGTGCTTTTGCCGCTCCTGCCGGGAGCAAAACGCTTCAGCATTACAAGCGATATAAAATACAGTGTTTTGGAAAAAATGGCATAAATCGCGTCCAAGCCGGGATTTATGTTTCCGTAAGAGTCTTGCGCGATTTCCGTATAGGTGAGCAGAGAGAAAACCAATTCCCAAAACATCATTATTGCGGTCAGGATTATGACGCGCAGCGCGGTTGCCTTTGCGGAATCGGAAAAGCCCAAATACAGCACGATAAAATTGATTATTATAAAGCCCAATATATTCAGAACGGGGACATAAAATGCGCATATAATACCGTAAATTGCATATCCGATAATTATGAGCAGATTACTCTTTGTCCTCGAATTTCTGTATCGCATAACCGAATTTGAAAAATAAATCAGCGCAATACATTCTATCAAAACAGACAGTTCTGTATTTATAGAAACAATCAATGAATTACTCATCTTAAATCCTTTGCCATTTTAAACATTTTCGCCGCAAAATCCTTGTAAAGTCTGCGTGAAACCATCGCCGAGTATGTTTTTTCGCCGTAAGTCATATGCACGTTTAATTTGTCATAGCCGGTGACGTATTTCAGATTTACAAAATAGCTTTGCTGCGGCGCGGCAAAGTAATTCACCTCGCTCTCTATCGCGGATTTTATCTCGGTAAAGTTTTCCGCCGCTTCAAAATCGCCGCTTACCATGACTACCTTTGCGCGCCGCTTTACCGTTTCAATGTAGATTATATCGGACAGCAATATATCCGTTTTGCATTTCGTCTTAAAATCTGTCAAAGTAATTTTCCTATTCGCCGCTTCTATCCGCTCAATCGCGCTGTCAATGCCGGAGGAAAGCCGCGCGCAGTCGATAGGCTTTGTGAGGTAGCGAATGGCGTTCACGTCAAAGGCGCTATCGAGATAAACGGAATAATTTGTGATAAAAAACACAAGGCAGTCCTTGTTTATCTCATGCAGCCGTCGTGCGAGTTCGATCCCCGTCATACCGTCCATTTCCACATCGAGAAATACAATGTCAAATTTCCCCGCCGCGAGCAGCTCCGACGGTTCGGAAAATTTGTCAAATGTGTAATCAACGCCCTTTTCATCAAGCACCGAGCCGATAATCTCATATTCCGCCGCCAGATCCGCCGCGTCGTCGTCGCATATCGCAATCCGCATACTTCCACCTCCGCATAAATACATTCTACCACATTTTCACAAAATGTGCAACTCACCGTCCTCTGTGAAAATTTTTTCAATCGTATGCAACCTTTTGCCATGTTAAAAAGTATTCTTTTTGTAGAAGAAATTACAAAATTACGTCAGCAGCCGGAGCCCGTTTTTCCGTTTCACGCTGTTTAATTGCCGATTCACGTTGTTTCGTGTGCGCAAGCAAATTTTTGTGGTAGAATTAACGGGTAAGGAAAACGCTGACTATAATCGGAGGTAAAACATGAAAAAACAAATCACAGCATTATTAACGGCAATTTCAATAGCGGTGCCGTTCGGCGCGGCTGCATCGGCGGCGGGCGAAGCGCGGCAAATGGAATATCTCGACCGCGGAACGGTCGCGGTTAAAAGCGGCAGCGGCGTGTTTCTGTCGTGGCGGCTTCTGGGCACGGAAAATTACGACACGAAATTTGACGTATACCGAGGCGATACGAAAATCGCGGAGGCGCTCGACGCTACAAATTACACCGATACAACGGCGGGCGCGTCGTATACGGTCGTCCCGACGGGCGAATCGGCAGCGTCGGGCAAAGCGGTGACGGTATGGGACAACCAGTACATAACGATTCCGCTCGACCGTCCGGCAGGCGGCACGAGCCTTGACGGAGACGAGTACACATATTCGCCCAACGACATAACTCCCGCAGACGTGGACGGCGACGGCGAGTACGAGCTTATTATTAAATGGGAGCCGTCAAACTCATTCGACAGCGGTAAGGACGCGTGTCACAGCGGAAACGTGTATATCGACTGCTACGAGCTTTCGGGCGAGAAGCTGTGGCGTATCGACATGGGCATAAACATAAACGCGGGCGCGCATTTCACGCAGATTGCCGCGTATGATTTCGACCTTGACGGCAAGGCGGAGCTTGCTATGAAAACCGCGCCGGGAACAAAGGACGGACAAGGCAATTATGTTTCAAACCTGCTCACATCGGATGAAATAATCGATAACACAGCCGATTACCGCCACAGTGAACGCGGCGTAAACGACACGGGCGGACGAGTTATGTCGGGACCGGAGTTTTATACGGTATTCCAAGGCGACACGGGTTCGGCGCTCGATACGGTGTATTATCCCCACCCGCGCGGCACGGTAAAGGAATGGGGCGACGACTGGGGCAACCGCTCGGAGCGTTACCTTACCGGAGTGGCGTATCTCGACGGCAAAACTCCGTCAATGCTCGCGTGGCGCGGATATTACGCTAAAACCACCGTTACGGCATATAATCTCGTTGATAAAAAGCTCGTGCAGGTCGCGGACTTTGACACGTCAAAAAACGGGTACGGACAGTTTGCCGGTAACGGCAACCACAATCTTACCGTCGGCGACGTTGACGGCGACGGCTGCGACGAAATAATCTGCGGCGCGCTCGCGCTTGACAATGATTTGTCTGTGCTGTGGTGCAGCGGACGCGGTCACGGTGACGCGCTTCATCTCGCGGACTACGACCCGACGCACGAGGGACTTGAATATTTCAGCGTCCACGAGGATTACGGCGGCAGCAAAATAACGGGAAGCACTACCGGCAACGACGGTCAGCAGCATTTGGGCGGCATGACGCTGTACAAAGCCGAAAACGGCGAGGAGCTGTTCCACGTCGATTCAAACAGTGACCAAGGGCGCGGCATGATGGCACATGTCGGCTACGGCGACGGGTATTTTGAGCTGTGGGGCGCGGGCAATTACGTTTCCTACGGCGGTACGGATGTGCAAAAAGCAAGCTACCGTCCCGACTCGGCAAATCAGCGCGTTTTCTGGGACAGTGATACATATGACGAATTGTTTGACGGCACCGGCGGCAACGACAGCGGCAGCGACGCGAAAATATCCGATGACACGGGCAGAGTGCAGTCGCTCAGGAACGTCACGACGAACAACGGCACAAAGAACAACGCCGGACTTATCGCGGATATCCTCGGCGACTGGCGCGAGGAAATAGTTATGCGCGGGCAGGACGACGCGAGCCTCGTTGTATACACGACGACTGTCCCGACCGAGCATAAGCTCTACACGCTCATGCACGACGGCGCGTACCGTATGCAGGTCGCGGCGCAGAACGCGGGCTATAATCAGCCGCCGCATATCGGCTATTACATAAGTGAAAATAACGACGAATACGACGCGCGCAAAACGGCGGCGTATGTTAAAACCGTTCACGACGGCGTAACGAGCGTGCGAGACGGCAACACGCCAAAGCCCGTTATACCGTTCACGGCTGAGGCTGTCGGCGGTAAACTCACGATAACGAACAGAACGGGTAAGGAAACCGACGCGGTTATTTACACGGCTCGCTACATTGACGGCGCGCTCGAACATGTGACGAGGAAGGACGTTACCATACCCGCGTCGGGATACAAAGGCGATACGGACGCGCAGGTCGGCGATACGGTATTTGTATGGGATGCAAATCAAAAGCCGCTTACGGACAAGGTTACGGTAAAGGCTGCGCCGATGCCCTCACCCTCTCCCACTCCGAAACCGACACCTACGCCGACAGTCACGCCCACGCCGGAGCCGAAAAGTGATTTTTCGGTCAGCAACGGAGTGCTGACAGACTATACGGGAAACGATGAAAACGTATCCGTTCCGCCGAGCGTCAACGGCATGACGGTTACGGAAATAGGCGAATACGCTTTTAATTCGTGTAATCAGCTTAAGAGCGTATCGCTGCCCGATACGATTACGGAAATCTCCGTCGGGGCGTTTAGAAACTGCGGCGCACTTGCGTCGGTGGAGCTGCCGTCGGGGCTTAAAACGATTGGGGATCGGGCGTTCCAGCGCTGCGGTTTTGCAAAGATCGATATACCCGAAACGGTTACTTCGATCGGCGGCGAGGCGTTCAGCGAAAATGAAAATCTGGTATCGGTCAAAATCCCCGCCGGAGTTACGGCTTTGGAGGACAGTATATTCTCCGGCTGTACGTCTTTGAGCGAAATAACGCTTTCGGAAGGACTTGAAACCATAGGGGACAGCGCGTTTGCCGGCTGCTCCGCGCTTGAACGCATAGACCTTCCCGAATCGGTGAGGGAAATCGGCGATTACGCGTTCGGAAATTCTCACATTACATATTTTGACTCCAAAAACGTGGAAAAGATGGGCTCAATGGTGTTCTGGATATGCACACAGCTTAAGGAGGTCGTGTACAGAGAAAAGCTTGCCGAGGTTGGCGCGAATTCGTACTATTACGACGACATAGAAAAGGCGGCGGTGTATAACCGCGAAATAAGCGAAAATCTGCCGCCCGCGAAGATGATGTACGGCTACGCGGGTTCCGGCGCGGAGAAGTTTGCGCTGTTAAATAACATCCCGTTTTACGATATTGAAACGGGCGAGCAGATAACAAAGGAATAGAGCTTCGCCGTCCATGACACGCCTTAATGATTGCTTCGGCGGCTATGGACTACGCATTGGCGAATGATATTTCGTATGTTGTAGATCCCGATATGGCGTTTGTATAAATCTTAATTCAACACAAAAACGCCGCTGTGTATGCAGCGGCGTTTTTTATTATCCGTTATATCTCCATTTTTTATAGTCCCTGTCCTTATTCATCAGCGCGTTGCGGTATATCTGACCTTCGTCCTCGCGTGTGAGAGTGCCGTAACAGTTTTCGCTTACGGTGTCCGTGATTGAGTATTCGAGCCACATATCTATATCGTCCTCGGTGATTTCCTCCGTCACGGGCGCGACCGCATCGATGAATTTTTTAAGTCCCGGCAAATCGGTGCCGAACGCCGTCATAACGTCAACGGTGCGCATAACGTCGTACCTCGCCGCCCACGCTATAAACTCGACCAAAAGCGCGCCGTTTGCTCTGCCGTGGGGTATTCCCTTTTCGCACGTAAGCTGATGTCCCATGGCGTGTACCATGTTAAGACCGGTGTGCGCCACAGCCATACCGCCCGACGACGCGGCGACGAGCAGCTTTTCCCTGTCCTCTTCGGTTATGTTGCCCGACGCGAGCGCGTCGGCGCACGAGCCTATCAGCCGCACCGCCTCAAGCGCGGCGGTATCTGAGAACGCCGAAGCCTGCGTATTGAGGTACGACTCGACCGCGTGACAAAGCGCGTCAACGGCGGTGTTGCGCGTGACCTCAATCGGAAGCATCATGGTGTAGCGCGAATCGAGGTACGTCGCGTACGGGAAGCACTTGTCCGACTTAAAGCTGCGGCGGTTATGCACGTCATCAAGCATCATCATCACGTACTGCGTTGTGTCCGAACCCGTACCCGCCGTTGTCGGCACGCATATCACCTTAAGAGGATCGTCGAAGCTCTCCTCGTATATTTCCATAGGCTCTATATCGTTCGCCGCGTACACAGCGGCAGCCTTCGCGACGTCGAGCGGCGTACCGCCGCCGATACCTATCACAAATTCCACGCCGCTCTCACGCATCGTCTTGCCGAGCTCGTATATTTCACTTATGCCCGTCTCACCCGTAACCTTGTCGTACACGTCGTACTCAATTCCGTTTTCGTCGAGCACAGCCGTTATATCGTCGAGCGCGCCCGACAGTATCGCGGACTGTCTGCCCGTCACGATCATACACTTTTTGCCGAGCCTGAAATGGCGCGGATGTCTTTTCACGCAGCCGCGTCCGCTCAAAAGCATTGTCGGCATATAATATTTTGGCATATAATTCCCCTCCGAATATTATTTATTGTACCGACGACAGATATTCGTCAACACCCTCGGCTATCGCTCTGCCTATCTCGTCGTGCGACGAGTTCAGTATCGCAAGATCCGAGCTGTTGTCGAAAAATCCGATTTCCATATACGCTATCGGCACAGGGCATTTGTTGAAAAGTATAAGATAGCCCTCGCCGCCTATCGGACCGTTGGCGCGAAGTCCGGACGCGGCGGCAACCTTGCTGTTTATAATGCTGCCCGCGGTGTTCGACGTTTCAACGTAGTCGGGCGGTATAAGGCTCTGACCGTATGTGCCTTCAAGGCTTATGTACGACGTGCCGGAGCCGCCGCCGGCGTTCGAGTGTATGCACACATAAAGCGCCGCGTCCGGCTGCTGCGTTATATCGTTATTCGGGAAGCAGTACGACATACGCTTGTTCATCGACGGGTTCTGCTCGTTTGACGTACGCGTAAGACGCACCTCGTATCCCATTTCTTCAAGGTAGTCCTTTGCCGCAAGCGTGTTTTGCAGGTTTATGTCGGGTTCGGTGTCACGGTCGCCGTTGCCCATGGGGTACCAGCACGAGCCGTTTGCGGGCGCGGTCAATGTGCAGCCCGAACCGTGGCAGTCGTCGCCGTAAGTGCCGTTTTTATAGTGCCGCCACTCTCCCCACGAGCCGCGGTTCTCGTTGTACTCATAGCCCTCAGCCGTCTTTTCGTCGGACGACATTTCCGACGAGGACTTACCGTGTCCCGCGTCAAGCACAACGACCGTCTTTTGCACCGCCGTATTCGGCTCCGTTACCTTGTCGCCGTCGAGCGCAATTACATCTTCCTCCGTTTTTATCGGTTCCGGCGTATTGTTTCCTTTCGTCTTATCGCTAAGCTCCGGCATCTGCATTTCGGCTATTTTTGTTTCGTTCTCTACCCTTTTATCCTCCATATCCGTTTTAACGCTGCGCGTGTAAAACAGCGCGAATATGCAAAAAATCACCGACAGTGCAAGGTATATCACCGACAGCTTTAATATCAAATTCAGCTTATTATCGTTCATTTCCCGTCTCTCCTTAAATATTCATACAGCTATTGTACCACACAGTGTTGAGAAATGCAAATAAAAATTGAGAACATAACCTATCTATGGTATTTCACTAAAAAAACATCAAAGAGCTAATTGATTTGCAAAAATCAATTATATAAATCTCAATTTCTTTTCCGCTTCGGCGCGGGAAGCTCAGGCTCCATAGCTTCAAATAATCCCGTCAGATATTCCCTGCTGTCCACATTATCAACAAGGAGCATTTCCTTTGCTCCTTCATAGGGCAGCGCGTATTCCGCTTCCGGCATATAGCTCACCGCCGCTTTTACGGGCTTGACAAGCAGGCGGTCGTCATAAATACCGCCAACGATTTTGCCTTTGTAATACAAAATGTACTCACCCATCATTGCCCGATAAGTAATATCCTCCAGGCCGGACAACTGCTCTAAAATATACTCCAAATATTCTTTGCTCGACGCCATAAAATCATCTCCCTCACAAATTTATCAGGTATCAATACGCACCATATCAACAAGAGTGCGGTTTCGATATGTTAAGTCCGGGCGTTCGGTAAACCCCAGCGCTTCCCAGAAAGCATTTCCGTCTTCGTTACGGGCAAAAACGACCAAATTGACTTTTGTAATGTTCTGCTCCTTCAAGGCATGCAGCGCAGTCTCAACCAGTTGTTTGCCTACGCCTTGACGCCGATACGCCGAAGATACTGCCGTGTGGCTTATATAACCTCGGCGTCCGTCATGACCCGCGAGAATTGCGCCTATGATACAGCCATGCTCCACAGCGACAAAACATGTTTTCGGGTTTCGGGCAAGATACCTCTCAATGCCTTCCCGTGAATCGTCTATGTTGTTCAATCCCATTCCGGCACAGGACAGCCATAACGCGTAAACTTCATAGTAATCATCTATTAGCATTTTTCGTATTTGCATTTGATTCACCGCCGTTCAATAACTGTTTGCCCTTTACCTAACAATATTTTTCATAACGACATTGCTCCACAATCTCGTCACCCAAAAGCGTGATTGCTTTTTGTGGGCAGCGGCTGATGCAGCGGTAACACATTGTACACTTGCCGTCCGCGACAGCCCGATTGTTTTTGACGGAAATATTCTTCATCGGGCAGAGCGATGCGCATAGTCCGCAGCCTATGCAGCCGGTGCTTATTTTCAGCTTATCGGTGTAGCCGGCTGTCTTTTTGTAAAACCAAAGCCTCTGCCCGAAAAGACCCGCTATATGAGAAATCAGCGTTATACCGTCTTTTGGATATTTACCATGTTTGATTTGCTCCACTACAAACTCAATCTTTTTATCGGCTTGCCTGATTATTTCCCGATTTTTTTTAATACTCTTTTTCAAAAGCTTACTGTCACAGACAGAATCCGGCATTTTAATATGCACACCGCCCAAAATTATCGCACCATACTTTTTGAAAAGCCGCGCCGTACAGCCCGCACCGTCGCCGCTGAAGGCGCCCATTGTGGCAACACACAGTATTTTCTTGTTTTTCCAAAGCAAACGGTGTTTGTTGATAAAGTCCCTGACCATATAGGGCGCGTTTGAAAATTGCGTCGGATAACCGAATACTATGGTGCCGTTGCTTTTTATTTGCTCTATAACGTCCGCGCTTTCCAGCGGTACGGTTGCCGCGGTCTTGTCCAGCAGCCCCGTTATCTTTTCAACACAATGCTTCGTGTTCCCCGTTCCGCTTAGGTATATTCCAATCATTTGTCCCTCCGATAAAGACTGATTTGCTCTGTTTGATTATGAAATAATCATACCATAAAGTTTTAATAAATTACATCTGCTCCTGCCCAGAGAAAACTTCCATCTCCTTTATGCAGTTTAATCATATTGTCGTAATTCTTCTTAAAATTGACTCCCTTGTCTGCTTCTTTAAGCCAAATCCGCACCGCGGCTATAATGTTCCTGCAAAAAGTATCTATATGTACTGTATACCATTTCTCATGTTTCTCTTTAGTTAATATATTTATAATATTATTATCAACTACCATGTTCATATTAGAAAAAAAGACAATTTTGTCATATGAACTTTCAGGATGATTAAAATATGCTTGATGAAGAAATGCACATCGAAAATAATAGCAATCTTGTCCTGTCAACATTAAATTGTACAAAGGCTGGAAATAGGTATTATACCATTTTATATATTTCGGTCTCCTTGCCATGCCATTTTCAGATGCTAGTGCACCGCATATATCGGGCAGAGTTAATGCCGATTGTAATGCAATATAATATAATTCATGATTTAAAGCCTCTTCAATTTGTAACATAATTTCTTCCACAATAATCATCTCCTAATCAGTAATATTCATAATTTCTATGTTATTTCTATGTTAAAAACATTTTTTAATATCATTTGTATAAATATTTTTTCTGTTATAACTGGAACCAATCAATCCTCAAAATACATTTAGGTAAATTTAGAGAGTTTGTGATGCTTATTGTCTTCCATTTGCTTATTTGACATAATCTATAATACCATAATTCCCTCAATATTTCAAGTTATTTGTACCAATACCACATCTCAAATATGTATCTGAAACTCCCCAAAATCAAACACGCCGTTTCCCTGTTGCAGCTTGCCTTGTTGATATAAGGATTGAAACGCATTTGCAATTTCATCAATTAAGGAAACTGAAATACTAAGCTGATGATGTGCCGGCAACACCTTTTTGATTTTGAGCGATCTCACCTTCTCCACAGAGCGCATAAACGCAACTGGGTCGGTAGTTGGATAAAAAGCGTCCAAACAACCTTTATAAATCAAATCGCCGGAATACAGCCAACCTCTGTCTTTCTCATAAAAACAGCAGTGTCCGGGCGAATGACCGGGCGTATGAACGACCTGCAGCGTTCGATTGCCTAAATCAATCAAGTCGCCGTCGTACAACACGCTTGTGGGGTTGCCTTTGAAAATTTGGTAATCTTCCAAACAAAAATCTGCGGGAAAATCACAAGGTTTCAGCGTCAGATTTTTCTTGATCGCCTGTAATGGAAGCGGGAACCGTTCGGAAATCCAACTTACTTCATTTTCGTGTACGGCAAAATTCGTAAAATACTTATGCCCGCCAATGTGATCCCAGTGGGCATGGGTAGTAAAAACGGCAACGGGCAGGTCGGTCAAATGATCAACCGCTTTTTTGATATTTGCAACCCCTAAGCCCGTATCAATCAATACGGCTCGCTCCGTCCCGCAAAGTAAATAGCAATGCGTTTCCTCCCAATGCTTGTATTCGCTGATTGCAAATGTTTGAGCGTCTATTTTTTCAACAGTAAACCAATTCACAATGTTTCCCTCTCATATAGTTGCAATTAACTTCTTGGCAAATAGAAAATTATAGTTTTTTCCCCATAACATCATAACACAAAAATCATTATACCACAAACCGCCAATTTTTCAATCCCTCACCGCAAAAACAGGAACGAGACGCGTTCGGATTTTCGTTTCTGACTTCCAACAATAAATATTTATTGTTTTTCGATAAATATTTATTGACATATGGGAAAATATATGCTATACTGTAAACACAAATAAAGGAAGGGCAGTGATAAAATGAATAGCAATTTTATAAACCGTGCGACCAAGATTATTATTGATATAATGTTTTTCGGCAGCATACTGTGCACGATTGCGGTTCCGTTTCTGACAAGGTTTATCGGCGGATTTTACGGCTACGACACGCGCAGCAGTATTATATTTGCCGCTATGCTGTTTGTTTCGGGAGCGGCTTCGGTGTATATATTGTTCAATATGCGTCAGATGTTCAAAACGCTCGTCGGAAACAATCCTTTTGTAATAAAAAACGCCGACTGCCTGCGCCGGATAGCGGCTGCATGCGTGGTTATTGTAGCTGTTTACGCAATAAAATGCGTCCTGCTCTTTACATGGGCGTCGGTGGTAATAGCAATAGTGTTCGCGGTGGGAGCGCTGTTCTGTCTTGTGCTGAAGGATTTGTTCAAGCAAGCTGTATCTTACAAAGAAGAAAACGATTGGACGGTGTGAAGTATGCCTATAATAGTAAATCTCGACGTAATGATGGCGAAGCGCAAAATCGGGCTTATGGAGCTGGCTGAAAAAATGGAAATCACGCCGGCAAATTTGTCGATACTAAAAAACAACAAAGCAAAGGCGGTGCGGTTTTCCACGCTGGAGCAAATATGCAAGATCCTCAACTGTCAGCCTGCGGATATATTGGAATATCGGGAGGGGTAGAGATGAAGTTTTTTCAACTGTGTAAAAAAGCAATAAAATTTGTTTTTAAATCCTTTGCAATGTTTATCACAGGCGCGATTGTAACTATAGTAATTTTCGTGCTGGTACTTGCGGTGACAGCGGAAATAGCAAATTACAATAAATACGGCAAAGCGCTTCAAATTGATGTCCCGAAACGCCATGCAGAGATTCACGAGGATACTCATGGAGGATTTCAAGGAGACGGCTATACGTGGGAAATGTATCAGCTTACGGATAAAGAGACCTCAAAGCTTGATGAAACCGTTAATACAAATGATAATTGGAAACCTATAAACGATGAGGTGTACTCGCTGTTCCATTTCAATACGGTATATAACGACCAAATCACAAAAACTTACGATGGTTGGTATTGTTTATATAACAAGCAAACACGGTCATACGCTATGCCTTCAGAACTTAAGCCGTCTTATAACTTTATTATCGGTCTGTATATAAAGAACGAACGTCAGCTATGGATTTATGAGGAAGATACATAAGCGATAACCGGCATTACACTTACAGAGAAAAAATGAAAAAGAAAGTAATTTTAATTATAGTTTTTATAACATACCTCGCCGCACTGCTGCGTATAACGGTATTTCGCAGCGGATTTGATTTTTCAAACGCTTTTTCCGGCGGTGAAGCAAATCTCGTTCCGTTTGCGGATTTGGTTAAAGTATTTGACGCGGACAAGCGCGCGTTTATTTATCTGTTTTTCGGAAATATACTTTGGTTTGTGCCGTTCGGATTTTTAATGAAACGCATTACAAATATGACGACCGCGAGGATTATATTGCTCGGTTTTCTGCTTTCGCTTTGCATAGAAACAACGCAATTCATTTTTGGCACGGGAGTATTTGAATTGGACGATTTACTGCTTAATACTTTCGGGGCATTATTGGGTGCTGTTTTATTGATTAACCGGAAATAATACCGCGAGAAATACAAAAAGGCTGACCGATTACTAACATCAGTCAGCTGTTTTGTTTGGGTATTATTCCCACTCCATGCTTATTAAACAAATTTGTTTTTGGATTGTTGTCTGTATTATTTATAGGTCTTTTTAAAATTTGAATAATTCATATTATTCCACCGTTTTATGCTCTTGTTATCATTTTGTTATCAGGGTGATAACGGAGCATTTTAGCTGTGAAATTTACTTCTTGTTTATGGTATTATTATACTTTGGATTTAGTTAAATGTCAAGTATTTAGCATATTTTCGTCTTGACATATATATTTGTCGGTTAAGTACGCCCTATCTTAATTCCATATATGATACCCACGATTGTATAAGGAATTAGCAAAACAAACAGATAAGCGACACAACCGGCGGGAAAAGAAGGCTTATAAGGAATAAGATTCCCACAGCTACAGTCTCAAAGCCTATAAATCGCTGTATCTTTCTCGCCTTTTCATCATCTTCATTTCTTATTTTTGCACCCTCAAACTTCGGAAGATAGTTGCCTATTACGAGCAGAATAACTGCCACAATGAACACTGCAAGCCTCCGCACGTCTACTTTCCAGCCAAGTCCATATCCTAAGGTTGCTATTTGGAGAATGATTACCATAATCGGAATAATCCATTTTATTACCCTCTCAAATTTTTTGCGCTCTCCGTGCCTATATTCGTTTATATCGTTAATAAAGCAGCAAAATATTTGCAAAAATACCATCAAAAGCGGCAGCCCGAAAACCACAAACCCCTTTGAAGCGAAATTGTCCGGCTCGTTGTTTATGTTAAAATGTATCGCCATTGTGTCGGGTAATTTGTTCCATAAAGAAATCCCCAAAAGAATTGGCAGAAGGCATACTATACAAGTTATCATAAGACTTTTCCATTTCATAAATTTCATTATTTGTTTCTTCCCAATGCGTAAATCCAAGCTAATACTTCTTCAAAGACGGAAGTATTCAGTTCATAATAAATTAATTTTGTCTATCTGATTTTTTGTTGCCATATTGTTGCCACAACTATATAAGACACAGTCTTAACTAATAAGCAAGTATTCAATCAATAAAACTTATATGCCTTTCTCTATTAATTTAGGAGTGTATTCTACGATGAATTTTGCACGTTCAAAAAGTTCATCAAATGTCAGTATTTCAACATTCTGAATATTTCCCCTAAAAAGTTCAAAAGACTGTAATTTATCTTTGTTAATTCCATTTTTGGTTTTAAATTCATTAAGATTTCCAATAATTAAAAATGATTTTGGCTGATAATTGTAAATTTCCTCACCAGTAGGGTCTCCATTTGAATCTGTAATGATAAGTTTCTCGGACAGACTTTTCACCGCTGATGCAACAGTTCCTTGAACTTGAGCAATAGCACCTACTAATTCTCGGGATGCTGCATAGCATCCCGAACGATATGACGATGTCTCAAGTAATTTCGTACTATCTGTTTTTATTTCAACAAAACAAAGATTAGATATAACACCCTTTGTTTTCATTAATCCATCTATCCGTTTTCCATAGTCAGTTGCAGTAAAGCCTTTCACAACTTGCTCTAATTTTTTATTGTCTAAACTGCTTAAAAACACATATCCAAGTCCATATCCAAAAATCCATTGATTTTTCTCAAAATAAGTCTGCCATACCTTTTCAGAAGAATAGTTATATTTCTTTTTCACATTTGAAAAATAATTTTTATCTGTAAGTAATTTATAAAATATATCAACTTGCTTTTTTCTATACCCAATAGTTACAATATCTTCATTTGTTATTTGAGAGCGAAGTATATTCGAGAACAGTTCTTGATTTTCCTCCACTATTCGCTGTGCTTGTTTATCGGTAATCTCAATGTGAGCTATATCGTCATCTGATAACCGCTGGTATCGCTCACTACCAAACTGCATTGTCTGCACATCTCTAATAAAATTGAATAGCTTTGTTATTTCATCACCTATAAATGCGAAACCTAGTTTATGTGGGTTTCCTGTTTGTGCAGTATATTGCTGTATATTAAGAACCAACAGTTTCCTATCGTTTTCTAAAACCTTTGCGGTAATGATGTTTTTCCCACCTGCTGTTTCTCTTAACACAATTTCATCTTTTACTTTAGCCACCTTATATGTTTCTTTTGAGTCAATACCTCTAGTTATAATGCGAATAGTTCCTTCTATTCCATAACTATTTATAATTGGTGGACTAATGTATGTTTTTCCCTCAATTGGATTTTTATAAGTATCATAATCATTATCAAACATTTTATGCCTCATATTCTCTTAATAATTTTTCTGTCTTCACATATACGCTCTATCCTACTATATTTTTTGCAGTTACTCCTTCAATTTTTTCAGGCTTTATAAAAGTTTGTTCTTTTAGTCGATATATAAATTCATCAAACGTTTCAGAAGTTGCACATAAGACATCGTTTATTCCCAAAACACTGCCATTCAATATTTTACTTTTTACATCTTCCACTTCATTTTCGTTTAGGGATAACAAGTAACTTTCTGCCTTTCTATGTACATACTTCAAAGCAATAGCTTCCAAATCAGCTTGTTTATATCTTTCACGTAAACTTGTTTTCATGCTTAAACTTATCGGAAATTGTTCATATGAATACAAAATTGCATCATACTCAACATTTGGAACAAATGCCACAGATGCTTGCAGAAAGACTGGTTTGATATTCTCTTTTACGCAAAGAGATGAAATTATTAACTCGAATATTTTCCCGTTTAGAGCATTATTTTTAGCTACAGGACTGTTAATATATGATTTTTGACATAATCTTATATATTCTGATGGTGTACATTCAGTTTCATAAAAACACCAACAATATTCATCAAAAATCCTTGACGATTTATTTGTACAAGTAATAACTCCAATATCTCTAAGCATAATTATCCTCCCGAATTATTTCACAAATCTTATCTGTAAATTCAATTTCAAAATTTGTTTACCGTCGGATTCCTCAATCACACCAAATCCGTGTTTTGATT
>CANQQS010000021.1 GCA_947626045.1 uncultured Clostridia bacterium
ATGCCGACGACAACCGATATTACAATCTGGAAAAATTTCATCACTATTCCCACGACAGCCATAGGTATCTGCGCGTATTGGGGCTGTGAGAAAACCTCGTCAAGCGCGCCGTATTTGCGTATCATGTTGTTAATCGCTGCCATTGCCGCGACGAGAGAGATCTGCGACAGGAAGCTGCAAATTCCGAGAGGTATTATTTTGCCTATCACGCGCGCGCTGAGCCTAAAGCTGCGCTTTTTGAGTTTTACGGATTTTGTGTGAGCGAGGTACCACACCGCGAGTGCGGCAGTCACGATTTGTCCCGCAACCGTCGCGACAGCCGCGCCCATCATTCCCCACTTGAATATGAATATGAAAATCGGGTCGAGGATAATATTTATAACCGCGCCCGCGAGCGTCGATACCATCGCGAACTTCGGGCTGCCGTCGGAGCGTATAACCGGGTTCATCGCCTGACCGAACATATAAAACGGTATGCCGAGCGTGATGTAGAAGAAATATTCCTTTGAATATCCAAACGTTTCCGCGTTGACCGTGCCACCGAACGCAGTGACTATCGCGTTTTGGAATATGAGGTAAACGGCGCACAGCGCTATGCCGCTTATCACGGACAGAACGACCGAATTTCCGATACTCTTTTCCGCATCATCTTTGTTCTGTCTGCCGAGGCACAAGCTCACGAACGCGCAACAGCCGTCTCCTATCATTACAGCTATCGCGAGCGCGATAACAGTAAGCGGGAACACGACTGTGTTCGCGGCGTTGCCGTACGAGCCGAGGTAATCCGCGTTTGCTATGAATATCTGGTCGACGATATTGTAGAGCGCCGCGACGAGCAGCGATATTATACACGGAACGGCATATTTCCTCATAAGCGTTCCAACCTTTTCCTTCGCGAGATAATTTGATTGTTCCATAGTTTGTTCTCCTTTCATTGTGCAAAAAAATAAAACGACACATAAATCCATCCGGATTTACGCGCCGTTTCGCTACACGATGTATTTATATTTTAACATGCGTTCCGCCGTTTTTCAAACGGTAAATTTACACAAATTTTTAATTTATATTTATTCGCTTTATGCGGCTTTTTAACGTATATTAATAATCTTATCCAAATAAAAACCCGCCCCACCGGGCTTTGAGGCAAGGTCTATCACAAGCGCGTCCTTCCTGACGCGCGACAAAACAGCGTCGTCCATTACCATTGCGGGAACGGTGTTAAATATAATATCAAAATCCCCTACGCGTTCCTTAAGCGACGTAAACGGCAGCGGCTCGTAGCCGTGACTTTCAATCATCGCAAGGTCGGCGTGTTTTCTCGCCATGGCGTAGGTCTGCGCGCCCATGCCGAATAAATCCTTCGACAGAATTTTTCCTATTTTGCCGTAGCCCATTACAAGACATTTGCTGCCGTGTATCGTTACCGGCGTTTCCGATATGGCTATTTCTATTGCACCCTCCGCCGTAGGTACGGCGTTACCGAAAGTGCAGCGGAAATGCTGTTCGCGTAAAATAATATTGACAATATATGGAATATAATCTATAATTTTATAAAAATTCAGCAAAAAGGAGTAATATTTATGCGAAAAATAATTGCGGCAGTTTTAGCGGCGGCATGTATCGGCACTGTTGCCTGCGCTGATGAAATCAACGCGGAGGAATCAAGTCCGACACTTGTGTACGCGGTCGGTTCACAGCTTATGTGCAGGAATGACGAGGTTATAAATATGTGGGACAGACCGTTTATTTATAACGAGACAACATTCGTGCCGCTGAGAAACGTCGTTGAAAACATCGGCGGAAAAGCAGATTATGATGATTTCAGCCATACGATATCGGCGTCATATAATGGTAAAACATATATGATAAGCGCAAATGATGAACGGATACGCATATTTGACGGCGTATCTTTCGTGCCGATGAGAGAATTATGCGAAACGCTCGGGCTGTCGGTCGGCTGGAACAGCGGAATAGTGATGATATGCGACGGCGATTCCGCCGTAAGCGACGAGGCTGCCGCACAATACAAGACATTGCTTGAATACACAGGCTACAAGGACGAATATTTTACGCCGCGCAGAGTGGTCAACCCGTACGTTACATATTCCTACGAGCAGATGAACGCGGATGTAAACCTCCTGCAAAAAATGTATCCCGATTTAATAAGCGTATACAGCATAGGCAAAACTACGGAGGGCAGAGATATAACGGCTTTTACTCTCGGAAAGGGCGACAGGAAAATAATACTGTGCGGAGCAATGCACGCGAGAGAATATATAGCCGCCGTTTTTCTTATGTATATGGCGGATAACTACGCTCTCGCGTACATAAACAACGACACAAGCGACGGCTACAGCTTCAGGGATGCTTTGGACAGCGTTCAGTTTATAATAATACCCATGGTAAACCCTGACGGTATAAATCTTGTTCAAAACGGTTACGACAGCACACAAAATCCCGATTACCTCAGAAGTCTGCCCACAAATGATTTCAGCTTCAGAGGCTGGAAGGCGACGGCTAACGGTGTGGATCTCAACAATAATTTTGACATTCTGTGGCGTCTGAAGGGTTCGGGTCCGTCATATGCCGGTTACGGCGGGGATTATGCCGCGAGCGAGCCGGAAACGCGCGCCATGCAGGATCTCATAAACAATACGGACTTTGAGATTTTCGCATCGTTTCATTCGCAGGGTCAGGTAATATACTGGATGGATCCCAACTGCAATCAGGATTTGGTCGAAAAATTCAGTCCGTATGTGGACAGAATATGCCGGGAAACGGGATTCGATAAGATGCCGTCCGACGGAGAAGTCGGCTACAGCGGCTATATGACCGATTATGTGCGCTATTTTAAAGAGAAGATGGCGCTGACCATTGAAATGTGTCCGTACATAGGGGATTACCCGTATCCGCAGTCGGATTTTGACGCCGCCGCATACCCGCTGCGTAATATCGGTCTTATTCTTGCCGATATTTCCAAGTCGTTATAAACATATAGCAAATCACATATAATTCAAACGCAATTTTTGTGAATATTTTCCAAAAGTTGTTGAATTATGAATGAAATTGAAGTTGACGCTTGACAATGTGGGCTTCGCTATGGTATAATCTTCCTATCAAAATAAATTTAAGGAGGATTTTTCCTATGAAACTCAATGCAAAAATAGTAAGCTTAGCAGCTGCGGCTATTATGGCTGTATCTGCTGTAGGCGCTTCGGCAGCTACACTTCCCGCACCTAAGAACAACAATGACGCGTTCTGGCTTGCTGAAAATTTCTACTACGATGGTCTTTACTATGAAGCAAAGGCTGAGCTTAGCAAAGTAATCAACAACAACCCCGGCTATGACCAGGCAAAGGCTGATGCATGGACAGCTAAGATTGACGGTGCTATCTCGAAAATGGAGAAGAAGGCTTTGTTAGATAAGGTTCAGTCATATAATGACAAGGGTCTTTATTATGAGGCTATGGCTGCTCTTAACGAATTAGATAGCAGAAGTGATATTACACTTGATGATTATTATTCAATCAGATGGTGGGAAGGTGTTCTTGTTAAGAAGCTTGCTGCTCTCGGTGATGCAAACGTATCGGTTGTAAATTCGGCACAGGCTGCTATCAACCGCGTAAAGGCTACAGGCTTTGCACTTACATCTGATTACGAGTGGTTCACAACCGTTAAGGTTGACACAGGATACCACGTATATGTACAGACGCAGCTGCCCGGCGGCGGAAGCAAGGATGTTGCTGCATTCAGAGTATCGACTGCAGGCGATGTTGAAAGAGCATTCTAATTTATGATATAATTGGTTCAAAGAGCTGTTGCGTAAGCGACGGCTCTTTGTTGTTTTAGGGAATTTCATTTGTAACACGCAGAATTTGAATAGGAGAAAAAATGAAAAAGATTATACTAACCGCATTCGCATTTGCGGCAGCGTTTATGATACACGCGGCGGCAAGCGCTGACGAGGTGTTGTATTATGACGCCTCGGCATACATAAACAATCACCCTATACCCTGCTACAACATAAACGATTACTGCGGAATATACGCAAAGGATTTAAGGTCATACGGATTTAATGTTGACTATGACGAGCAGTCCGCCACCGTAAATATAACACGGAATAAGAACTGTACAGACATCAGCGGCATAGACGGAGTAAAGCTTCCCTGGCAGGACGTCGGAACACCGTACGCCGTCACCGGTGAGAGCCGTATAAAGGTTATGCTTGACGGTCAGGAAACGCAGTCATATTGGGTTGACGGCAACATGATGATACTGCTCGATAATCTCTATCCGTTCGGTGAGGTATTCTGGTCGTACGAGCAGAAAGCGCTGTTTCTTACAATCAGCGACCTGCCGGTGATTGAATACGCCCCGACCGAAAAAGCGCTGCGGCCTTACGGACACTACAAGCCGGCGACATGTGAGCTTGACTACGACAGCTATTATGACTTCCCTTCCGAGGAAATTGACTGGGGATTTACACCTGTTGAAGGAGATGAGCCGTCACTTTACAGCTGGCAGAAAAGCATGCTCGAAAAATTTGACGCGTACTATATTGACCACGACCGTCCTCATGCAATTTATCTGACGTTCGACGAGGGATATGAGGCGGGATATACTCAAAAAATTATGGATGTACTCTCCAAGTACAATGTTCCGGCTACATTTTTTGTAACCGGCGAATATCTTGACGAAAGCGCCGATTTGGTAAGGCAGATGATTGACCGCGGATTTACGGTCGGAAATCATACAGTAAACCATAAAAATCTCGCAAGATGTGATATCGGCACGGTCATGAATGAAATCGAAATAGTGTCGAACAGACTGCGGGACGATTTCGGATATGAAACGTATTATATGCGTCCGCCGGAGGGCGCAATCAGCGAAAGAGCGCTCGCTATAGCCAAGGATATGGGCTATAACACTATATTGTGGAGTTTCGCTTATTACGATTACGATGAGTCAGTACAGAAAGGCGAGGATTACGCGTACAACTTGATTACGAAATATATGCACGACGGCGCTATATATCTGCTCCATGCCGTGTCGAAAGACAATGCGAACGCGCTGGAGAGAGTAATACAGTACGCCTTGGATAACGGATATGAATTAAGATCCCTTAACGATTTATGTAAACCTTGAGTGTGAGATTTTGCTATGAAGAAAATATTGATTTTAATCATAACGTTGATGACGGCGTTCGGCGGTGTTGACGTTTATGCGCTTGACATAACTTCAAAAGCCGCCTGTGTCATAAATACCGAAACAGGCGAGTTTTATTACGATTTCAACGCGGATGAGCCGCTTGCTCCTGCAAGTATGGCAAAGGTCATGACGGCATATATCATTTATGAAAAGCTCGCCGAGGGCGTTATCGGCAAAGACACGCTGATAACGGCGGACGCGGAGGATGAAATGGCGTCTCTTGACAGTGAAGCCACAAATGTCTTTCTTCGCGCCGGAAACTCGTACAGTATAGACGAGCTTTTGGGAGCAATAATGGTGCCGTCCGCATGCGCGGCATGTGAAATGGTCGGAAAATATCTCTGCGGAAGCAAGGAGGCGTTTTGGGACCTGATGAACCAAAAGGTGGCGGAGCTTGGTCTCGAGGCGTACTATGCCGACGCTTCCGGGCTGTCCGACGACACATCCATTTCGGCAAGGTCAATGGCTATACTTGCGTCGAAGCTTATAAACGACTATCCCGACATTTTAAATTACACATCGAAGCCGTATATAATATTCGAGGGCAGAATGTACAAATCCACGAACCACATGCTCCCCGGCGACACATGGGAATATCCGGGAACGGACGGTTTTAAGACCGGAACCACAACACTTGCGGGCTACTGCAACACGTCCACCGCCGTTCGTGACGGCGTGCGGCTTTTGTCCGTGACAATGCACTCCGAGTCTCCGTATGACAGATTCGCGGATACGATAAATTTGCTCGACTACGGTTTTGAGCAGGCGCGGTATTTTTATGATAATCTGTTTGCAACCGATATGGGCGTTGTCATAAACGGTCATGAAATGCCGTCGTTTTACTACGGAGGCGCAAATAAAGGACTTTGCTTTATAATCGAGGATTTAAAGGATTACGGCTTCGACCTTCACTGGAGCGACTTGACAAGAACGGTTACGGCGGTGTATAATCCCAATAAGGCTGTAAAGCCTATACCGCTTGATTCCTATAAAGCATACGCGCCGGGAAGTCCCATGTACGGCATAATCGGTGGAAGTGACATTACAGCCGAAATTGTATACAACGGCAATATATATACACTCAGCAACGTGTATGCGCTCGGAGGATATACAGCCGTATCAGCCGACGAGTTTGGCGCGGCGGCGGATTCGTGCAGCTGGTCAGACGCGGAAAAACGGCTGCATATTGAATTTAATTAAATAATGAAGGGTGAACGGCAAGTGAAAAAAACTGTATCTATTTTATTAACGCTTACTTTGCTTTTGTGTGTTTCTCCGGCGTACGCCGCTTTCACGGATATGGACGGTAAAAACGAGGAAACCGTGAACGCCGTGAATTTGCTTTATGAAAAAAATTATATCAGCGGCAGGTCGGACACCGAGTTTGATCCCGACGCGGGTATCTCCCGTGCAGAGTTTGCGGCGGTGATGCTCCGTATGCTCGGAAATATGGGAGAAAACCGTCCTTATTACCTCAAGGACGTAACAAAGGACAAATGGTATTACTATGTGGCGGGTTCAGCCGCCGAAACCGGCATGATGAGCGGTTTTGAGGACGGCACATTCCGAGGCGACGACGCTATACCGAAAATTCAGGCTGCGGCGATAGCGACGAGAGTTTTAAAGGATAATACCGGCGCTGACGAGGGTTCTGAAAGCATACCATGGATTGAAAGTCTGCCGGAGTGGGCGGTCGGAAATGTAAAAACAGCCGCGAATGCCGGCATAATAGATAAAAACGAAGCGTTCAATTCCGACAGTGAAATTACGCGCGGTGAAGCGGCTGTTATGGTCGCGCGCGTATACGACAAATTAAAGGACGTTCGCGCTATGACCGATTACACCGAAAATTACGAAACAAGACGTCCTCCGATTACTATAGTTATCGACCCCGGACACGGCATAGATTCGGGACTCACAAGCACCGAAAAGCGGCTGGACGACGGCTGGATTTACAACTCCGACTATAATCAATGGGGTGAGTGGCGGCATTGGAAATCGGGCGAGTTTTGGCATGACTGCGAAGGCTACGGATGTATACAAAAGGGCGACTGCTGGTACAGAATGGAAAACGGCGACCGTGAAACCGAGCCGAGCATAAATTTGAGAAACGCTCAGAGCGCCGCGAATTACCTTGAAAGCATAGGGTATGAGGTTCGCATCACAAGAGGCGCGGATGACAACCCGTCCATGACAAAAAGGCTGGTATACTGCTATCCGAACAACGACGTAAACGCTGTCGCGGACGCTGACTTTTTCGTGTGCCTTCATTCAAATGCCGGCGGCGGCAGAGGAAGCGCGTATATCGAGCTTTCCGGCGCGTACGATCAGACGAGGATAAATCCCGACTACGCTTATATAGGCAACACTCTCGGCAAATACATAAACGATGAAATCGTTGCGCAAACGTCCGTGAGCGAATACGCCGGCGGCGTAATAAGCGGTATGCCCGAGCTTGTTCTGTTCTGCAAGTCGCCTGTGCCTATCGCATACCTTGAAATAGGATTTTACGACAATCCGAGTGATTTGGAAATTCTTAATTCCGAATACGATATGATCGGTAAAGCGGTGGCGGACGGTATAGACAAATATTGCAGGGACACTGCCATGAAAACGGATTAAAGCGCCGAAACAACAATATTTATTTGCACACAGCACCCTTGACGGCGTACCGCCCACGTCAAGGGTGTTTAAACTGCCCGCGCAGGCAGTGACGAAAGGGACAAAATGAACACTCAAAATACAGATATATTCGAAAACATGCCTGTCGCGAAAGCCGTAAGGACTATGGCTGTACCGACGGTTGTAAGTCAGCTTATTGTGCTGGTTTACAATATTGCCGACACATTTTTTATAGGACGCACGAATAACCCTCTTATGGTAGCGGGAGCGTCGCTGATTTTACCTATATTCAACATAACGCTGTCACTGTCGGGGCTTGCCGGAGTCGGCGGCGGAGCGCTTATATCGAGACTGCTCGGTGAAAAGCGTCCCGATGAGGCGCACAGGGTCTACAGCTTCAGCGTATACCTCGGCATATGCCTGTCCGCCTTGTTTTCACTTATTACGCTCATATTTATGCGTCCGCTGATGCACGCGCTCGGCGCGGGCAGCGACACGTACAAATACGCGAGCGGCTACGCGTTTTTCGTTATCGTGTGCGGCGGTGTGCCGACGGTTCTGTCAAACACGCTTGCCGCGCTTATCAGAAGCGTCGGCGAATCGCGGCGCGCGGGTTTCGGTATAACGATGGGCGGAATTATTAACATCGCGCTCGACCCGCTGTTTATGTTCGTTCTGCTGCCCGACGGCATGGAAATCATTGGCGCGGGAATAGCTACATGTCTGTCGAACTGTATCGCCTGCGCGTATTTTATCATAATACTTATACGCATGAAAAATGATGTTCTGCGTATGTCCCCGCCGTTTAAGCTCCCGTCGAAAAAAAGTCTGGCGGGTATTTTCGGCGTGGGTCTGCCGTCGTCAATTGCGACATTATTATTTGATTTTGATTATATGGTAATAGACAGGCTGATGTCCGGCTACAACGATATTGCGCTCGCGGCGATAGGCATTGTGCTGAAAGCCGAGCGGCTGCCGCTTAACGTCGGAATAGGAATTTGTCAGGGCATGATGCCGATAATAGCGTACAACTATTCGGCGAAAAATTACAGCCGCATGAACGAAACAAAAAAATATTCACTGAAGCTCGGTCTTGTCTGCGCCGCTGTGAGCATAATTTTGTATGAGCTGTTTGCCGGACAGATTATGAACGTGTTTATTAACGACACGCAGACCGTCGCGCTCGGAACGGATTTCCTTCGTGTGCGCGTGCTTGCCACACCGCTGATGTTCTTGAGCTTCTTCCACGTGTACCTGTTCAACGGCTTCGGCAAAGGCGGCTATGCGATGTTTCTCGGCGTTACACGCTGGGCGGTGTTCAATATTCCTATGCTGTTTTTGCTGAACCGCCTTGTCGGTATGTACGGTATTGTGTGGTCGCAGGTTACGGCTGACGTGCTGACCGTCGCGCTGTCGCTTGTCACGTACCGGTATTACGCGAAACGGACGTTCGCGCCGCGCGCAAATTCCATATAAATTCCACACAGTCAATATATTCCTCACACAATCGCGCCGTATTGATTTTTTGCAGCGAGTATGGTATAATCATTCCATAATCAAACGAAAAGATAAATAAAGATTTATGGAGAAGAACACTATGATACGAGAAATTACAGAAAATGATTTTGACGGACTTTTGCGGCTTTATATGCAACTGCACAATAATCCTTTTCCTGAAAAGAATGATAAAGTAATTGGGATCTGGAAAAGCATACTAAGCGATAAAAATCATCATATTATCGTTGCGGAAGAAAACGGTATATTAATATCCTCTTGCGTATGCGTCATTATTCCGAATCTGACACATGGACAGCGCCCATATGCTCTGATCGAAAACGTGATTACCGACAGAAATTACAGAAAAAAGGGTCACGCAACAGCCTGCTTGAATTTTGCTAAGGAAATTGCTCAACGTGAGAATTGCTACAAGATGATGCTGTTGACCGGTTCAAAAAGTAAAGATACGTTCAATTTTTATGAGCAAGCGGGATATAACAAGAAGGATAAGACGGCGTTTATACAATGGCTGTAAATTCATATTTATCGCACAAACTGAAACAACAAAAATTAAATATTTGATGATTATATAGTAAAACTAAATATCGCAATTCAGAGCAATCGAAACGGTTGCTCTTTTTGTTGCGTGAGATGAGTATGAAAAACAAAGCAGAAAAGAGGTCTTTGATTCAGCTTGTGATTTAACTGATTTTATTTTTCGCCGGAAGCTGCACAATAATAATCGCGGCGAACATAAGCGCGCAGCCGATCAATTCGCCGAGTGTGAGCATTTCGTGAAGAACCGCCCAGCCCGCGAGCGCGGCAAAAACGGATTCGAGGCTCAATATTATCGAGGCTGTAGTCGGTTCGGCGTACTGCTGACCGACAATCTGCAGCGTGTACGCCACGCCGCAGCTCATAACGCCCGAATACACAATAGGCACGGCGCACGAGCGTACAAGCTCCCAGTCGGGGTGTTCAAACAGGAACATCAGTATTATATTTATCGTGCCGCACACAAAAAACTGCAGGCACGCGAGCTTTACGCAGTCAACTTCGCTTGAAAGGCGGTCTATCGCCATAATGTGAAACGCGAAAATAAACGCACACACGAGCGTTATAACGTCGCCCTTATTTATCACGAAATCCGTGCCGCCGACTGACAGCATATACGTTCCCGCAACCGCGAGCGCGACGCCGAGAACCGTGACGGCGCGTATTTTTTTGCCCGCGAAAAGTCCTATAATCGGCACAAAAACCATATACATCGCCGTTATGAAGCCGCTCTTGCCGGAGGTTGTGTAAATCATTCCCCACGTTTGAAGCGTACCGGCAGCGCAGAGAAGTGTGCCGCATATAACGCCGCCGATTATCAGCTTCTTTTGGTCGCACTGTCTGCTTCTCCCCGTCTTGTCGCGGAAAAGGACAAACGGTACCAAAATAAGCGCGCCGAGTATCGTGCGTATGCCGTTAAAGGTGTTCGGCTTTATGTATTCCATGCCGACGCGCTGCGACACGAACGACACGCCCCAGATCACCGCAGTCAGCATAAGTATAAGGTTCCCTTGTAATGTGCGTTTCTTCATGGTCTCCCCTCTCCCTTATACACAATAAAAAAATCTTACGGAGCGCCGAAGCGCCCCGTTTTTTTTATTAAAGCACTTTATTGAGGAAGTCGATAGTTCTCGGTTCTCTCGGATTTTTGATTACCTCCTCGGGCGTTCCTTCCTCCACTATGTAGCCGCCGTCCATGAATATTACTCTGTCGGCTACCTCTCTCGCAAAGCCTATCTCGTGCGTTACGATTACCATCGTCATGCCGTCAGCCGCTAGCTGCTTTATAACGTTCAAAACCTCCCCCACCATTTCGGGGTCGAGCGCGGACGTGGGCTCGTCAAACAGCATTATGTCGGGGTTCATGCAGAGAGCGCGCGCAATCGCCACGCGCTGCTTCTGCCCGCCGGAAAGCTGGCTCGGGTACGCGGAAATCTTGTCCGACAGCCCAACCTTTTCAAGCATATGCACAGCCTGATCTTTTGCTTCCTCCTTCGTCGCTTTCTTTAAGTCCACCGGCGCAAGCGTCAGATTTTTGAGTACGCTCAAATTGTTGAACAGGTTAAAATGCTGGAACACCATTCCGACGTTCTCACGCACCTTGTTTATATCCACTTTTTTATCGGTGATTTTGTTTCCGTCTATCACGACTTCGCCGTCCGTAATGTCCTCGAGGCGGTTCAGGCAGCGCAGAAACGTCGATTTACCGCTGCCCGACGGACCGATTATAACAACGACTTCACCCTCGTAAACGTCTGTCGAAATGTCCTTCAAAACTTCGAGTTTACCGAAGTTCTTTTTGAGGTGCGATACGTGGATTTTCACGTTTTTACTTTTCACGGTCATGGTCGAGCCTCCTCTCCAAAGCCTTCGAAACCTGCGACAGCAGCGTGATTACGATTAAGTACATGATACCGACTATCGCCCATGTCTGGAACGCTTTAAACGTATTCGCCTGAACGTTTTTCGCGGAGTTTACAAGCTCCGGAAAGCCTATGACGGACAGAATGGACGTGTCCTTCAAGGTGATTATGAACTGGTTTATTATGCTCGGAATCATTATGCGTATCGCCTGCGGAAGCACAATGCGCTGCATCGTGCGCCAGTACGGAAGTCCAAGACTTCTCGCCGCCTCCGTCTGACCGATGTCAACAGCCTGTATGCCGCCGCGTATTATTTCCGACATGTACGCGCCGCAGTTTAACGCAAGACATATCGTACCCGCCTGAAGCGCCGTGAGTATCACATCATGCTCGACATTTAATATGTTGTTAAAAAGGTACGGTATACCGAAAAACACGAAAAACGCGAGAACAATCATCGGCACGCCGCGCACAATGCCGACAAATAATGCCGCAATCACATTGCACACCTTGTTTTTAACGACGCTCAGTATTCCGAAAATCACGCCGAGAATACACGCGAAAAACAATCCGCAGAGCGCCAGCAGCAGCGTCTGACCCATCGCGCGGATAAGCAGACCGCCGTAAATTGTTATTATCTGAACCACACTCTTTTATCTCCTTTCAAAATACGGACGCCTTTCGGCGTCCGTCATTGGATTGCGCGTTTTGATTAACCGAGGTATTTCGCTATAATCTCGTCGTATTTTCCGTTTGCCTTGATGTTCGCAAGACCCTCGTTGAACATATCCACAAGCTCCTGCTTCTCAGGATCGAAGATTGCGAGACCGTAGGGACTGCCCTCATTTTCCGTACCCTCCACAATCTTGAGGTCAAGACCGCCGTCCTTTATAGACGAAGCCATAATCGGAGTGTCCTCGAAGCAAGCCGCCGCCTGTCCGCCCGATACAGCCTGGTACATCGTCGGCGAATCCTCGAAATATGTAATGTTAAAGCCGTACTGATCCTTGAGGCTCTCCGCGTACGACGCGCCCTGCGTGCCTGTCTTTACGGCTACCGTCTGACCCGCGAGACCGTCAAAGCCCGTTATATCGGAGTCAGCCTTTACCGTCATGCTCTGTGTCGCGTCATAGTAACCGTCAGTGAAAATCCAGCCGCTCGCTATACGCTCTTCGGTGATCGACGCGCCCGCGATCATGCCGTCAGCCTGTCCCGCCTGACAAGCCGCGATTGAAGCGTCCCAGCCGAGGCTCTTAATCTCGTAGTCAAAGCCCTGATCCTCAGCTACCGCGGCAACGATGTCAACGTCGATACCCACGAAATTGCCGGATTCGTCTGTGTACTCAAACGGCTTGAATACCGTGTCCGTAGCGATAGTCCATTTCTTGCCGGAGTTCGCCGTTTCGGTTGAATCTCCCCCGTTTGTCGCCGGCTGCGACGAGCAGCCCGCCAGCGCTGCGGCAATTACACCTGCCGACAGCAGTACGCTTAATACTTTTTTCATAAAAAACATTCCTTTCTGCTTTATTTTTCTATTTTTTATATGCTATATTATACCCTAACGGCGCGGAATTGTCAATATTTAGTTTTCGCCGCGTACAATATTACAGCTTTCAATCGTCGTCGTGTACGCGTTCTTGTAGCCGCGCGTCGAGTATGTAATTCTGAATGAAAAATCGAGATGTTTTGGTTTCACAATAAGACAGTCGGCGTAAACAGTGATTTTTTCAATAATTTCGGCGTACACGTTTTCCGAAAAAAGAGTTTCGTTTTTTATTGTTTCGAGTAAATCCGAGCTGCGCTGTCTTTCTGTTCTGATTTTTTTCTCATTTTCGAGAGCGTCAAGCTGCGCGCTAAGACGCGCAAGCTCACTGTCGTACTCGGCTGTGAGGCACTCCCTGTCCGTTTCGGTTATTTTGCCCGCAAAATAGCCGTCGAGCATCCTAAGCCGCTTACCGTTTACCTCGTTTATTTTTTCGGATATTTGCTCCGTACGAGTGCCATCCGTGTCGGTAAGCGCTTCTATTTCATTTGCGACCTCCGCCGCCGCGCAGTCAAATTCGGCGGTGAAAAAGTTCGATATATATTCCATAACGGCTTTAACCGACTTATCGTTTACCGTACGCATACCGCATACCGCTTTGCCTCGGCACGAGCGAGTGCGGCACATATGTAATTTATACGTTTCACCGCTTTTGCGCGGCGATTTTCGCGGTGTAAAGCTCGAACCGCAGCCGCCGCAGACTATTTTAACACCGCTTTCGTACGGGTGTGTCGCGTTTGCGCCCGCCGCGCGGCTCTCCCGTATCAGACGCGCCTTTTCCCACATTGCGCGGTCTATTATTGGCGCGTGGTGACCTCGGATATAAATTTTGTCACCGTTATTGGTGACTTTTTTGTGCGTGAGGTAGTCCGTTGTAACGTATTTTTTTTGAATCAAATCACCGATGTACTTCTCATTTTTGAGTATGTGCAGCACCTCGGCTCCGCTCCAGTCACCGCTCGCTTTGGGCGGCTTAATACCGGCTTCGCCAAGCTCGCGCGCGATAATGTGCGAGCCTTTATCCTCGCAGACGTATTTATAAAAAATAAGACGGACAATTTCCGCCTCGTCATCGTTGACGGTAAGTTGTCCGTTTTTCAGTGTAAAGCCGTAAATGCTGTTGTTGCCGAACACAACGCCGTTTTCCATTGCGCGGCGCTGTCCCCACCTGACGCGCTCCGACGTTTTGCGGCTCTCCTCCTGCGCGACCGACGCCATTATCGACAGCCGAAACTCGCCGTCGCCGTCGCGTGTGTCGATGTTGTCATTTATGAAAATAACGCCGACGCCGCATGCGCGAAGCTCGCGCGTGTACGCGAGCGCGTCAACGGTGTTTCTCGCAAAACGGCTTACCTCCTTCGTCAGTATGAGGTCGATTTCACCCGCTCTGCAAGCTTCGATCATCCTGTTAAAGCCTGCACGTTTTGCCGTCTGTGTGCCGGTCACGCCCTCGTCATAGTATACGCCGACAAAAATCCAATCGGGGCGGTTTTTTATGTAATTCTCGAAATACGCGCGCTGATTAGTGAGCGAATTTATCTGGTCGTCCTTCTCGGTTGAAACTCTCGCGTAAGCCGCAACGCGCAGCATATTACCGCCCCCTGTTATTTTGTGATAAGCCTTCGGTATTCCTCACGCGTGATATGCGAGCGCGCGTACAGCTCCCTTATTATTCCGCGCCTGTACGCCGCTTTTATGTCCCGTTTTTGCCGCCGCGTCAGCTTCATATTACCGCCCCCATTTATGTATATGCGACTGCTTTTGCGCTATTCGGTTACAAATAAAAAAGTAGCCGCTTACTATGGCGATTGCTTTTAGTATTTATTTAAAATATTTATCACATGCAATTTCGAGTTTCTTGAAATCAACGGTACTTCCGAGGTACCCAATATTGGGATAGTGTTTTGTCTTTTGATTGTATAATATTCTTGCATTTTTGAGGATAAGCTCTCTTGATTTTCTCAGACAAATAATTTCCTTTGCTATGAGAGATTGATATTTGGTATCCGGTTCATTGTCATAATCATACAACGTCAAACACTCGTCGGGAACAGGTATCATACTGTCAAGCTTAACCTTGCTCAGGAGTATTCCGTCCGATGTCACAAGCCGCACAAGAGGAATAATGCTTTTGCGTATAAATTTATCTCCATTCTTATAAAAATAGTCGCTGTTCTTCGGCGACGACAGCGGAGCGAAATATTTATAGCCGTTTATTCCCAAAACAACTCCCACATATTTTCTCTTTTGTTTATAATTTGCGCCGCTGCGGTACATTATGTTATCATCAAATTTTATCAGATAATCTATGTACTTATCATCTACCGTATACAATTTTAATTTTTTCATAATGCACCTCGCATAAAGCAATAGGGCTGCCGCGTTAGCAACAACCCTATGCCGTTAAAGTTCTCCACTTATCGGTAGGAGCTCACCTGAAATTAAAGTCCTCCACTTATTGGCAGGAGCTCTCCTCGATAGGAATTTTTACTCCTATATATTAAACATTATATGCGGAAAATAAAAATACTATCAGTTTTATTTCCAAAATCATTTTAACATAAAGACGGACAAAAGTCAATACACACCGCAATCAAATCAACCAAAATCTGCTGCACCTTTGTAAACGCCGTAGGTACGGCGTTGCGCACAGCGAGTTCCTCGCGCTTTAAGTAGTCGCGGTAGGCTATGCCGCGCTCGTCAAGCTCCGCCGCGAGTGCGGGGCGTATCTGTCCCCCGAAAACGACGGCGGACGGGTTGATATTGTCCAGAAGCTCATCAATCGTCAGCGGATTGTCCGAGTAGGGCGAGTTCACCGTCACTCCGTCGAACGTCACCGGAACGGGCAGTACGACAATATCCGCGCCCAGCACGTAGTCGAGGTCGCTCTCCGCGTCCGCGGCGCCGTCAAGCAGCGAGCCGTCCCTGTCAAAGCCATATAGAAAAACATGAAAACCCTCCGCACGTAAAAGCCGCGCGACGGTAAGCTGTCTTAAATCTCCTCCTATTACGGAAATTGTATCAAACATATGCTCTTACCCCCTGTTTTTGTTTTATCCTGTGGTTTATATTATGTTTTGGGCGTAATTTGTGTGAGTCAAATAATTTTGCCGGATTTGTTTCATAATATTGACAAAAGAATATATTTGATGTACAATAATATTTAGTAAAAATATACGAATTTAAGGAGGAATATGTAATGAATTTGGATATGCTCCACCCCGCCGACCAGCTCGTAATGTTCATGGAAAGAATTTACGGCTACGGCATGACAACAACATCGGGAGGCAATCTCTCAATCCTTGACGACAACGGCGACATATGGATTACGCCCGGCTCTATCGACAAGGGTTCGCTCACGCGCGACGATATGGTAAGAATCACGCCCGACGGTCAGATTATCGGCAACCACAAGCCGTCAAGCGAATACCCGTTCCACCAGCATATTTACAAGGCGCGTCCCGACCTCAAAGCCGTGCTGCACGCTCACCCGCCGGCTCTCGTTGCGTTCTCTATCGTAAGAAAGCTTCCGCACACGAGCCTTATCCCGAACGTAAAGTTCTCGTGCGGCGAGATAGGCATAGCGAAGTACGGTCTGCCCGGCAGCAACGATTTGGGCGACAAGATCGCGGCGGAGTTTATGAAGGGCTTTAACACCGTTATACTTGAAAATCATGGTGTTGTTATCGGCGCAAAGTCGATGTTCGACGCGTTCAAGTCGTTTGAAACGCTCGACTTCAGCGCAAGACTTGAAATAGACGCGAATAACATAGGCACGCCGAAGGCGCTTACGGCGGAGCAGATTGACTGGTACAAGTCGAGGCAGGACACGTCGATGGACGAGTTCGTGGCTCACAACATATCGAGCGAGGAAAAAGCCGCGCGCAGAGAGATGTGCAAGCTCATAAAGCGCGCGTACAACCAGCAGCTGTTTACAAGCACTCAGGGTACATTCTCGCAGAGGATAAGCGGTGACAGCTTCATCATAACGCCCACGGGTTCGGACAGAAAGTATCTCGAACCGGAGGATATAGTTAAGGTAAGCGGCGACTTTAAGGAAATGGGCAAAATCCCGTCGAAGAGTGTGGAGCTGCACAAGGAAATCTACAAGCAGCATCCGCACATCAACTCGATTATAATAGCCCACCCGCCCTGCATAATGGCGTTCGCCGTTACGGACGAGCCGCTCGACTCGCGCACTATCCCCGAGAGCTACATTCTCATGCGTAAAATCCCGAAGCTTGAATTCGGCGCAAACTACATGAAGCCGAAGGAGACGGCGGCTGTGTTTGAGGAAAATACGCCTATCGCGATTATCGAAAACGACTGCGTAATCGTAACGGGCAGCGACCTTCTTAACGCGTTTGACCGCCTCGAGGTCGCGGAGTACAGCGCGAAGGCGATTATCGCGGCGAAGGATCTCGGCAGCGTTGTGGCGATAAACGACGACGAAATAAGCGAGATAGAGGACGCGTTCCACCTCGCAAAATAAGAATTACCGTCGAAGGGGCTTAAAAAAGCCCTTTCGTTTTGCTCTTTTATATCAATTTGAAAATTTTTTCAAAATCGTGCAACCTTTTGCCGTGCTGAAAAGTATTTATTGTAGAGAGCAAATTACAGGAGGTACACATTATGAAAAAGATTGTTTCACTGATTGCCGCGGCGGCGGTTATGATGAGCTTTACCTCGGCGTTCGCCGAAAGCAACGCGGACGAACTGCAAAAGGTACTTGTGAGCGTTAAGCCGCGCGTCGGCGTAACGGACGAATACACGGAGTTTACGAGCCGCACGTTTGCGGCGGACAGCGGCAGTTCCTACATGTTTAACTGGAGCACCGAGGACGGAGACAAAAATATAAGCGTGAGGGCGTACGAGGACGGCGTTATCACCTCGTACAACAGCTATGAGAGAACCGACGGGTACGACGGTCCGAAAATGGCTTCGATGTCCGCGGAGGACGCGAAGGCTATAGCCGAATCGTTCGAGGATAAAATCAACCCCGATTACCCGTACGAAACAGAAATTTTCGAGCGCGGCAGCGCGTCGCTTTACGACGGCGTGCGGAATTTCGGCATAACGGTATACATAGACGGCGTGCCGCTCAGCGAAACGGGCAGTATCGGCGTTGACACCGTGAAAGGAACAGTTACGTCGTACTCGGTTTGGTACAATCCCGCAGCGGCGGTTGATTTTGAGTCGGCGGACGCGTTTATCGGCGCTGACGCGGCAAAGAGCGCGTACAAGGAAAAGCTCGGCATGGAGCTTGTGTATTCGAGCTTTTACGACTACGACACCGATAAGCTCACGTTCTACCCCGCGTATGTGCAGAAATCGTCATACGGCAGGTACATTAACGCTCTGACCGGCGAGGTTGAGGATATAAACCGCAATTACTACGTCTCCACCTCCGGCGGCGGCGCAACGGCAAACATGAAGGCGGAGGACGCGCTGGAGAGCGGTTTAAGTCCGCGCGAGATAGAGGAAATAGACAACATAAACGGTCTTATATCAAAGGCAGATATTGAACAGCAGATAAAGGGCAACAAGACGCTTGCCGTTCCGTCCGATATGAAGGCGGAGCGCGTGAATCTGTATAAAGACACGTCGGAGGACATTTATTTCTACAACATCAGCATGACCTCGTCCGACAAGGATAACGCCGTATACGTTCGCGTCACGGCAAACGCGAAAACGGGTGAGATTATTTCGTTCAGCATGAGCCGCGATTACGACGTGAACGAAAAGGATATTGAATACACGTACAAAAATGACGATATACTTAAAGCTCTCGCGGGCGGCAAGTCCGGCGAGTTCGTGTACAACGAGGAAACGAGCGGCTACGACAGATACGTAAACGGCGCGAGAGTGGAGCGCGACGGCGCGTATATGACGCTTACGAACGGCGTTCTCACAAATTACAGCATCACATATTCCGACGTTGAATTTCCGTCAATCGACGACGCTATGACTGCCGACGAGGCTGCAGACGCGTTCTTTACGCAAAAGGAATATAAGCCCGTGTGCATGGAGACGTACCGCGAAGACGGAGCGCATATTGTTCCCGTTTATGCGTATGACGGTTCGTACACGTCGGTAAATCCGTTTACCGGCAAGCTGATCGACTGGCGCAATCAAGAGGTAACGGGCGCGGAGGACGAGCCTCTCTCCTACTCCGACATATCCGGTCACTACGCGGAGAGCTATATAAACGCGCTCGCGGAGTACGGCATAGGCTTTGAGGGCGGCAGCTTCAAGCCTGACGAGAAGATAACGCAGTCCGACCTTCTGACGCTTCTGACGTTCGTTTCGGGCGGCGAAAGCGTGATTGTAAGGTACGGCAGCACCGAGCAGATTGACGCGGCGTACGCGCGCGCTGCCGCGGGTAATATTATAAAGGAAAACGAGCGTGCGGACGACGCTGTTATCACGCGTGAAACCGCGTCAATTTACCTTATACGCGCTATAGGCGCGGAGGAGTACGCGAAGTATGACGATATTTACGTAACGCCGTATTCGGACGTTACCGAGAATAAGGGATATATCGCGCTTTTGACGGCGATGGGCGTTGTGAAGGGCGACGACAGCGGCAGCTTTAATCCGAAGCGCGAGATCACGCGCGCGGAATTCGCGGTAATGCTTTACAACTATCTGAACAGATGAATTAAGATGTAAAAAACGGGGCGGCGATTGCCGTCCCGTTTTTTGGGTTAAAGAATAGGAATGAAAAAATGAATTAACTTTATTTAAGCTCGCGTATCTCGTCCGTATTGTCAGCGAAGCAGAAACCCGAATAGCCCTTTTCGGCAAGTCTGTCAAGGTATTTTGACAGCTTTTTCGGTTTTTCCGCAAGCGTTACCTCGTACGTTTCGCGAAGCGCTTCCGCCACCCTTACCGCGTTTACCACATCGTCCTTGTCGAATATCAGTGCGATTCTTTTTTTTGCCTGAGGCAGCGCGTTTTCCTCCTCTGACATTATCGCGAAAATGCGCTCGAAGCCGATTGAAAAACCGACCGCCGGCACATTCTCACCGGTAAATTTGCCGATAAGGTTGTCGTATCTGCCGCCGCCCGCGACCGAGCCGCGGAACTTATCCGACACGATCTCAAACACCGCGCCTGTGTAGTAGCCCTGTCCGCGCACGAGCGATATGTCAAACTCCGCGCCGTACCTGCCGTCCGCAAGCTCCCTTGACGAGTTTATGATAAACTCCGCGTCATTTGTAAGCTCATCGCCGCATATTTCCTTTATTCTGTCGAGCGTGACGGGCGACGAGAACATTTCGGCAAAACGGTCTATCGCTCCACCGTCAAAGCCCTTGTCCGTAAGCTCCGCCTTAACGCCGTCAAGACCTATTTTGTCGAGCTTGTCAAACGTGATGCACACGCTGTCAAGGCTGTCCTCCGCAAAGCCGAGCTTAGTCAAAAGCGCGCGCAGTATGCGGCGGTCGTTTACCCTTACCGTAAAGCCGCTCATGCCGAGCGCGAGCAGCGCCTTAGCGGTCGTGTGTATAAGCTCGACCTCGCACGACGGCGACGACGAGCCGATTATATCTATGTCGCACTGCATAAACTCGCGCAGTCTGCCCTTCTGCGGACGCTCCGCGCGGTACACGCGGTCAATCTGTATGCACTTCGCCGGAAGCAGCAGCTTTTCGCGGTTGTTCGCGAAGTAGCGCGACAGCGGCAGCGTGAGGTCATAACGCAGTCCCATATCCGCAAGGTTCTTTTCATCGCCCGTTTCGAGCGCCTTTTGCAGCTTGTCGCCGCGCTTTAATATTTTGAATATAAGATTTAGGTTATCTCCCCCGTCGCTCTTGTCGAGGTTCTCTATATCCTCGACCGCCGGCGTCATTATGCGCTCAAAACCCGCGTCGGTGTACGTTTTGAGTATCGTCTGCTGAATGTAACCGCGCAGCCGCGCTTCCTCGGGGAGATAGTCATTTGTACCCTTTACCGTTGTTTTTTTCATTTAACCGTTTCCTTTCGACATTTTTATCATCAGTTCGTATATGCGTTCGAGCGCGTCCGTTCTCGCGATTTTTTTAAGGTTCGCCGACATAAGCTTAAGCTGCGCCTCATTTTCTACGAGCGACATCATCTTTTCGTACAGCTTGTCGGGCGTAAGCTCGCTTTCAAGTATTACCGCGGCGGCGTTGTTCGCCTCAAATTCGCGCGCGTTCTGCTCCTGGTGGTTGCGTACCACATTCGGCGACGGTATCAGTATCGACGGTTTACCGAGCGCGGCAATCTCGCTTACCGTTATCGCGCCCGCTCGCGACACAACCACGTCGGCTGCCGCCATATAATCAGCCATGTTGTCTATATAAGCCGTTATTTTCACGTTGTCGCCGACCGTTATCTTTTTCGCGGCAATCGTCTGCATGACCTTGTCATAGTTGCGCACGCCTGTGCCGAACAGAAGCTCTATTTCCTGCTCCGCGTTTATGCGGTCGAGCATTTCTATTACCGTGTCGTTTATCTTGTCCGCTCCGAGGCTGCCGCCGAAAATCATCACAAACGGCTTTTTTATGCCGAGACTGTCGCGCGATGTCTGCTTGTCCGCCTCGAGAATTTCCTTGCGTATCGGGTTGCCGGTCACGACGCACTTATCCTTGTGCTTCATATGGTTCACCGTTTCCTCAAAGCTCAAAGCAAGGTACGTCACATAGTTTTCCGCGCCCTTTACCGTAAGCCCGGGGTAGACGTTCTGCTCGTGTATGAGCGACGGCACGCCCGTATCCTTCGACGCTATCGCGACCGGTCCGCTCACGTAACCGCCGGTACACACGATGCAGTCGGGCTTGAAGTCCCTTATTATCTCGGCGCAGTCGCGGCGCGACTGCATGAGCTTTTTGACGACGGATATATTTTTCAGCAAATGCCGCCTGTCGAAGCCCTCTATGTCGATGTATTTAATATCGTAGCCCGCCTTCGGCACAAGGCGCGTCTCCATGCCGCTTTTCGTTCCGATAAACAGCGCCTTGAAATCGTCGTCCTGCGATTTCGCGTAGTCGGCGATTGAAATTGCGGGGTTTATGTGTCCCGCCGTGCCGCCGCCGGCAAATATTACTCTCATAGTAATCTCCTTTAATCCTTAATTGAATAGCGTGATATGTTCAGCAGTATGCCCATTTCGAGCAAAAGCGTCAGTATCGCCGTACCGCCGTAGCTGAAGAACGGCAGCGACACGCCGGTATTCGGCACGCTCGACGTTGCAACGGCTATATTGAGTATCGTCTGAATCGCAAGCTGCGCGGATATGCCGAGCGCCACAAGAGACGAATATGTATCGGGCGCGTTTGTCGCTATCTTTATCGCCCTTAATATAAGAGCCGCGAACAGCAGCATTACGACTATCGCGCCGACAAGTCCGAGTTCCTCGCACACAATCGCGAAAATGAAGTCGTTGTACGGCTCGGGCAGATACGAATATTTCTGTATACTCTGTCCGAGCCCGCGTCCGAATATGCCGCCCGAGCCTATGGCGTAAAGTCCCTGCGCGACCTGATAGCTTTCGTCGCGTATATCCTTGAACGGATCGAGGAAGCTCGTTACTCTCGCCCACCGCACAGCGCTCACCGCGTGGATCGCGATTATGCCGACGGGTATTATCACGAGAAGTCCTATTAGCATCGGCTTTATCGGCGTGCCGCCGGCTATCATTACCGTAACGCCTATGCCCGCTATAACTATAGCGCCCGAAAGGTGCGTTTCCATGAGCATCAGTCCGAGTACGATTATAAGCACGCCTATAAACGGCAAATTGCCGCCCGGTTTTTTTAGGTTGTATTTGCCGGTGTCAATCTGCTTCGCGAAATAAATCGCTATAACAGGCTTCATAAACTCCGACGGCTGCAGCTGGATAAACGGCGTGTTGAGCCACCGCCGAGAGCCGTTCAGTCTTACGCCTATTCCCGGCACAAGCACGCACACGAGCAGTATTATACATACAAGCATCATCGGATTTGCCAATTTCTTGTACACGTTATAATTTATCCGCGAAACGAGGAACATTCCGACAAGTCCCGCCGCCGCGCATGAAGCCTGTTTTATAAAGAAGTAATACGAGTTTCCGTATATGGTGTTTCCCGCAGGCGCGGACGACGAAAGGAGCATTACAAGTCCGAAAAAAAGCAGCAAAATAACTATGAACATAAACGTGTAGTCCATATCTCCCGCCCGTATCCGTACCGCGTTTTTGCGCGGCTGTATTTTCTTTTGCTGCGGAATTTTTCTTGCCGTCGCAGTTCCCGCCATTATTATCACCTTTTTCGTTTTAGCTTTTTATATCAGTATGCCGAACCACGCGATCACACATAGTATTGCCGTCGCGAGCGTAAATATTATCACTATTTTCTTCTCGCTCCAGCCACTCATCTCAAAGTGGTGGTGTATCGGCGTCATTTTGAATATTCTTCTTCCCTCGCCGTACTTCTTCTTTGTAATCTTAAAGTACGTCGTCTGCATTATTACCGACAGCGTTTCCATAAGGTACACAAAGCCGACGATTATGAGAAATATCGTCATTTTGAGGTCTATCGCCATAAGCGCGGCAGCCGCGCCCAGAAACAACGAACCCGTGTCGCCCATAAACACCTTCGCGGGATATTTGTTGTAGCAAAGGAATGCCAGAAGTCCGCCCAGAAGCGCGGCGGCAAACACCGTTACGCCCGTTTCGGAAAATTTCATGTACGCCGTGAGCATAAAGAACAGCGCGACAACTGCGGTTATGCCCGAAGCGAGTCCGTCAAGTCCGTCCGTGAGGTTCACCGCGTTCACAACACCGACTATCACGAACATGATAAACGGTATATACAGCCACAGCGGCATCGTCCATTCAATCGCCGTGAACGGTATTATAATCGCTGTGTTAAGCTCGCCGAGCGCGTACATCGCGACGACGTACACCGCGGCAAGCACTACCTGAAGCATAAACTTCTGTATCGCCGTAAGTCCGAGGTTGCGCTTTTTTACAACCTTTATATAGTCGTCTATAAAGCCGATTATGCCGAAGCCGAGCGCGACGGCGAATATTACTATACATCTCGCGAATTTAGGTGAAAAGTTACCCTGAAGAGCGAACATTACCGACGCGGCGGCAACTCCGACCGCTATGCCCGTTATGAACATTATACCGCCCATTGTCGGCGTACCCGATTTTTTTTGGTGCCACTTCGGACCTTCCTCGCGTATCTCCTGTCCGAATTTCAGCTTGCGGAGCCACGGTATGAATATCGGTCCGAGCAGCAGCGTTACCGCGAGCGAAGCCGCAAACGGCAGAAGCGCGAGCATCGCAAGTTCCTTTATACTGTCCATTTTTTACACCTCTTTAGTTATCCTTTATCGCGTTGTAAACCTCTTCAAATCTCATTCCGTGCGACGCTTTTATAAGCACCGCGTCGCCTTCTTTGAGAGCGTCCTTTACGAAATTGCAAGCCTCGAGCGTCTTGTCGAACGCGTGTATTTCATTTACGCCCTGTTCCTTTGCGCCGCGCGCGAGGTTTTTCATGTTTTCGCCGGCGGTCACAAGCACGTCTACACCCGCTTCCTTCACGTATTTTGCGAGACCGTAATGCGCCGAGGGAGCGTGTTCTCCCATTTCGAGAACATCTCCGAGTACCGCGACGCGCCTTTTCGCGTCGGTCGCGGCGAGTACCTTTAAAGCCGCCTTTATGGAGTCGGGAGAGGCGTTGTAGCAGTCGTTTATTATCGTTATGCCCTTGTAATCTTCGACCGCAAGTCTCTGAGCCGTAGGCTCAAACGTTTTTATGCCGCGCAGTATATCGTCCATCGGAATTTTGAACTCGATACCCGCGCATATCGCCGCGAGCGCATTATACACGTTATGCTCACCCGGTACGGCAAGCTCCGCCGCGTATTCCGTTCCGTTTACGACAGCCGTAAACGATATGCCGCCAAGTCCCTTATTTACTATATCCTTCGCGTACACGTCGTTGCCGCTGTCCAAGCCGTAGCGCACTACCTTGTATTCACCCTTTACCGTACGGAGAAAATCGTTGTCGCCGTTTACGATGAGCGTGTTGTCCCTGCCGAAACGGTTCGTTATCTCCATTTTCGCCTTGAATATGCCCTCGCGCGAGCCGAGATTTTCAATGTGCGACTCGCCTATGTTCGTTATGATCGCAGCGTCGGGCTTGCCTATCGAAGCGAGGTAATCTATCTCGCCGAAATGGTTCATGCCCATTTCAAGCACAGCCGCCTCATGCTCCTTTTCAAGGCGGAAAATCGTCAGCGGCAGACCGATGTCGTTGTTGAAATTAGCCTCCGTTTTAAGCGTGTTGTACTTCTGCGATATTACGGAGTACACCATGTCCTTCGTCGTCGTTTTGCCGACGCTGCCGGTGACGGCTATCGTCGGGACATTGTGCTTTTCCTTGTAGTACGCGGCTATCGCGCCGAGAGCCTTTTTTGTGTCCTTTACGCGTATAATGGTCTTACCTATAAAAAGCTCCGTTTCCTTCGATGTGAGCGCGGCAGACGCGCCGAGTTCAAACGCCGCGCGTATAAACTCGTGACCGTCGAACTTATCGCCCACGAGCGGTATAAACAGCTCGCCCTCTTTAATCTCGCGCGAGTTTGTGGATATGCCCTTTATCACCGTTTCGCCGCCGCCTATGAGCGTGCCGCCGGTCGCTTTTATTATTTCTTCCGTTGTTAAAGACTGCATGGCTGTGACCTTTAACCCCTTTCACAAATATATCGTGCCGTATTACATAAACAAAGGCTGCCGCTTGTGACAGCCCTTGTATTTTACTTATTCAAATGCTTGTAAACCACAACTCTCTCGTCAAAATCTATCTTTTCCTTGCCGATTATCTGGTACGTTTCCTGTCCCTTACCGGCGAGGATTATAACATCGTCCTTTTCGGCGTGGTCGAGAGCGTAGCCTATCGCCTCACGGCGGTCGGCTATGACAGTGTACTTGCCGTCCGTCTTTTTCATGCCCTCCTCGATACTGTTAATAATCGCCATAGGATCCTCTGTGCGCGGGTTGTCGGAGGTGATTATGCTGTAATCCGACAGCCGTCCCGCTATTTCGCCCATTATCGGACGCTTTGTCGCGTCACGGTCGCCGCCGCAGCCGAACAGCGTTATTACTCTGCCCTTCGCGAAATCCTTTACCGCGCGGATGATGTTTTCAAGTCCGTCGGGCGTGTGCGCGTAGTCTATTATTACCGTGTAGTCGGTGTCGGTCGGAACTACCTCGACGCGTCCGACAACGCCCGTCGCTTTTTCAAGTCCTCTTACTATCGTCGGTATGTCTATGCCGAGCTGCAGCGCTGCGCCGAACGCGCATATCGCGTTGTACACGCTGAACCGTCCCGGTATCACTATATGAACGGGGTACTTTTCCCCGTTATATACAACGTCAAAATCAGTTCCGCGCGCCGTTATGCGGATGTTCTCAGCCTGAAGGTCGCAGCCGTCACCGAGACCGACCTTTATAATGTCGCACGGTGCTGTCGCGGCTATCTTCCTGCCGCCCTCGTCGTCAAAGTTTACGACGCCCTTCGCGCTTATATCGAACAGCTTCGCCTTCGCGGCGAGGTAGTTTTCCATGGTCTTGTGGAAATCGAGGTGGTCGCGCGTAAGATTTGTGAACACGCCCACGTCGAAGCGGCAGCCGTGTACTCTTTCAAGCTCCAGCGCGTGACTCGAAACCTCCATTACAACGCCGTCCGCGTCGCTCTCCGCCATTTCCGCGAACAGCTTTTGAAGCTCCAAAGCGTTCGGAGTGGTGGGAGTGGTGCTTTGCGTAACGAGTACCTTGTCGCCGATTATATTCTGGTTCGTGCCGATAACGCCTATGAGCATACCCGCCTCCTCGACGATGCTCTTTATGAGGTACGTTATCGTCGTTTTGCCGTTCGTGCCGGTAACGCCTATGAGCTTAAACTT
>CANQQS010000022.1 GCA_947626045.1 uncultured Clostridia bacterium
ACCTTTTCGGTGCTTATATATTTTACCATATCAAGACGAAAATGTCAATATTTTTACGGATTATTTTCATTTAATTCATATGTCACATTCCGACAAAAAAAGCTATTGTTTTTATTGCTTTTTTGGTATATAATATATTTATATATCTGCGAAAGGGTGGTTTGCATGGATAAGGTCTTATCGGATCTCCGCGTACGGCTTGAAAACCGTATTTCCCCGCGCGCTATGCGAACGGTGCGTCCGTTTCTGACCGTTCAGTTCCTGACATTCATGTTTATGGGAATTATAAACACGGTCATTTCCGTAGCGTCCGCCACACTTCTGGACATACTCACGGCGCGGCTTCTTCCTGTCGGCAGCGCGTACAGAATACTTGCCGCGCGCACAAACGTCAACTTCATATGCGGATATATAATAAGCATCGTGACGTCGTTCTTCCTGAACTCGAAATACACCTTCCACGTCAAGCCGACGCTGAGACGGTTTGTAAAATTTCCGCTCAGCTATATACCGAATTTCGCGTTTCAATATATTTTCGTATTTTTATTCACGGCAATCGGACTGCACCGCACCACCGCTTACATATTCGCGGCGATTATAGGAACGCCGATAACGTTCGCGGCAATGAAGCTGTTTGTGTTCAGCCGAAGAAAATCCACAAATGAAAATTAACGGAGGAAATTATGCTATCAAAGGTTTACTCGCGCGGACTGGCGGGAATTGACGGATTTCCCGTATCGGTCGAAACGGATATTTCAAACGGTATGCCCGCGTTTGACATCGTGGGGCTGCCCGACGCTGCCGTCAAGGAGGCAAAGGAGCGCGTACGCTCCGCAATCAAAAACACCGGCTTCAAATTCCCCGCGCGGCGCATAATAATCAATCTCGCGCCGGCGGCGCAGAGAAAGGAAGGCTCGGGCTACGACCTGCCTATGGCTGTTTCGATTTTGAGAGCTATGGACAGATTTTCGGCTGACGGCAATTACATCGAAAAATGCGTGTTCCTCGGCGAATTGTCGCTCGACGGCACGGTAAACGGCATAAACGGCGTGCTGCCGATGGTCATATCGGCGTACAGAGAGGGATTTACGGAAATGTTCGTACCCGCCGAAAACGCCGACGAGGCGGCTGTCATAGAGGGCGTGAACGTCTACCCCGTAAAATCGCTCGAGGATTTGTTCAATCATTTTGAAGGCATTAAGAAAATACAGCGTCACACGGTTGACCTGACGGAATATTTTGCGCAGTCGGCGGCGTCTGTGCTTGATTTCTGCGACGTTAAGGGTCAGGAAAACGTCAAGCGCGCGCTTGAGATAGCGGCTGCCGGCAACCACAACGTACTCCTTATCGGCAGCCCCGGTACGGGCAAAACGATGCTCGCGCAACGTATGCCGTCGATACTCCCCGACCTCACGTTCGACGAGGCGCTGGAGGTCACAAAGGTACACTCCATAGCCGGACTTTTGAGCAAGGACGAGCCGCTCATATTAAAGCGACCGTTCCGCAGTCCGCATCACACCATTTCGGCTGTGGGGCTGTCAGGCGGCGGCACAGTGCCGCGCCCGGGCGAGCTGTCGCTCGCGCACAACGGTATACTGTTCCTTGATGAGCTGCCGGAGTTCAGCCGCTCGACGCTTGAAATAATGCGACAGCCGCTTGAGGACGGCGTTGTCACAATATCGCGCGTCAACGCGACGCTTACATATCCGTGCAACATCATGCTCATAGCGTCGATGAACCCGTGCAAGTGCGGCTACCTCGGCGACACGCGCAGACAGTGTACGTGTACGCCCATGCAGATAAACCAGTACCGCAGCAAAATATCGGGTCCGCTGCTTGACAGAATCGATATACAGGTGGAGGTTCCGAACGTCGATTACGACGATTTGAGTTCAAAAACGAAGGGTGAAACAAGCGCGGAGGTCAAAAAGCGCGTGAACAAGGCGCGTAAAGTTCAGCTTGAGAGGTACAAGGATTTAAGCATATACTCAAACTCACAGCTTGACGCGGGTATGCTGCAGAAATACTGCCCGCTCGACGACGAGAGCAACGCGATGCTCAAAGCCGCGTTCGACAACCTCGGCTTGAGCGCACGCGCACACGGCAGAATTTTAAAGGTCGCGCGCACAATAGCCGACCTTGAGGGCAGTGAAAACATCAAGGCGGCGCATATCGCCGAGGCGATACAGTACCGCAGCCTGGACAGAAAGTATTTTGAATGAAAGAAATATACAAAAAGGCGTATCACGCGATGCGTCTTTTTATATTTGTAAGCACATCATACGGCACACATCCGGTGCTGACGACGCCTATCTTAACGTCGGGCTTATTCGCGCCGTGGAAGTCGCTGCCACCGGACGGCACAAGTCCGAACCCGGCGCACAAATCAAAGCAAATGCCCTGAAATTTGGGCGTGTAGTTATTGTAATAGCACTCCATACCGTCGAGACCTGCCGCCTTAAGCTCCCCAATCACGGGGCGAAGCGTATCGCAGTCGTCCGAAATCAGTATCGGATGCGCCAGAACCGCTATGCCGCCCGCGGCGTGTATCATGTCAATGCTCTCTTTCGGCGAATACGTAAAGCGCTTCACGTAGCAGCTCCTGCCGCGCTTCAGATACTTTTCAAACGCGCCGCCTATCGTTTCGGCATAACCCTTCTTCACCAGCGCGGCGGCGATATGCGCTCTGCCTGTGTTCGCCATCGTCGCGCCGTCCTTTTGCGAGATTATATCATCCTCGGTTATATCCATACCGTTTTCGCGCAGCAGAGCGAGCATTTTACGGTTCCTCTCCTCCCTGCCTCCGCGCAGCGACTTAAGCTTTTCGTTAAGCCGCGCGTTTTCGCTGTCGATATACAAACCGACTATGTGCATTGTCTTATCGTGCTGCGCGCTTATCTCCACGCCCGCAACGCCTTCAAGACCGATTTTGCCACATTCAGCCATAAACTCCGCCGCGCCATCTACCGTGTCGTGGTCGGTTATCGCGGCGGCGCGCAAGCCTTCATTTTTCGCATGGCGTGCAAGATAGGACGGCGAAAGAGTGCCGTCCGAGGCGGTTGAATGTGTATGCAAATCGATTTTATCTGTCATTTTTTAGCTCCTGAAGCTCCTGCATAAATGTGTCAACGTTGTCAAAGCTCTTGTAAACGGACGCGAAACGAACGTATGCGACCTCGTCTAGCGCCTTGAGCTTTTCCATTACCTTCTCGCCTATGAGAGTGCTGTCAAACTCGCGCGACATTGACTGGTAAAGCTCGCTCTCTATATCGTCCGCAATCTGCTCCATCTGCGCGAGCGAAATCGGGCGCTTCTCGCAAGCCGTTATAATACCCTTCAATACCTTGCCGCGGTCGTACGGCTGGCGCGACTGATCCTTCTTTACCACAACGAGCGAAATGGCTTCAAGCTTCTCGTACGTGGTAAAGCGCTTCTGGCATTTCAGACATTCGCGTCTGCGTCTTATAGACGTAAATTCATCCGTCGGTCGTGAATCGATTACCTTGCTTTCGGTAAAGCCGCAGTATGGACACTTCATTTGTTTACCCCCAAATTTTTCTATATTTTGTTTACATAATAAAGTATACTATAAGTTTTTTGTTTTTTCAAGTCAATTTTTCATGTTCCTGCGCAAAAAACCTCACAAGTATTATTTCCTCACCGACGACCTCCACCGCACTCCACGGAATAACAAGCTCACCGCCGCCGAACAGATGCTGCCAGAACGCGCCGCGCCGCCGCACCACCATGGCTTCTATATTGCCGTTATGCTCGTCTATTTCAACATCACACATATACCCGAGCTTCTCCGCCGTTTTTATGTTTATTATCTCCTTTTGACGCAAATTATAACTTCGGAACATAAAAATCACCCCCGTAATTATTCTATTACGGGGGCTGTGATAATAGTATCGTTACTTTTTCCGTTTACTCTTCAAAATATCTATAAGAACCTTGTGCTGCTTGAATATTATAAGTCCCGCGATGTACACGACGCCCATGATACAGCCCTTCACGAACGCACTCGCGACAAGGCTCAGAAGCGAGGTTGACGCATACGTAAGACCCATATTTACGAGTATCTGCCCAACGGGTATCAGACAGGACAAAAGTCCCGCCGCCGCTACCATGGCGGCTATTATAACGTCGGGCTTGAACCGCTTTAAAAAGTCAGCATAGCTCATGCCCAAGGTGTATTTTACAAGTATGTAGTACGTCACGAAGAAGTTTAGGTTGAACGCTATCATGAGGAAGAACGAGATTTTGACTATTCCTCCCATAAGCGCACCCGCCGTAATCGCGCTGACCGTCATGACGAGCGTGAACAGTCCCGACACGAACATATACTTCGTATTGCCTGCGCTTTGGAAGATTGCCTGCGCGCTCGCCGTTATGACCTGCGCCCAGATCGAGAGCGAAAGCCACGTAAGACAGGGCACTGACAGCGCGAATTTGTCGCTGAACATAATCGTGATTATCTCCTTCGACGCGAAGCAGAAGTAGAAGCCTATGAACATTCCGAGCAGCGACAGTATCTTCACGACGTTCATGTACTTTTCGTATATGTATTTCTTGTCGTTCTGATACTCCGACAGTATCGGGTGCAGCGTCGGAGTTATCACGTTTGTGAGGTTGTTCTGCGGGTAGAGCGTGAGCTTGTACGCCTTGTCGTAAATACCCAAGCCTTCCTCGCCGATAAACTTTCCTATTATAACGTTATCGATGCTCCTTGACAGGTAATTTATTATGCTGTAGCCCATTTGGAATACGGAAAACGAAAATATCCTTTTTATCGAGTCTATCTTGAAAGTGAATTTAAAGCGTATTCTCGTCGTCGCGTAATTCCACACGAACGACACGAACGCGAACAGTATCGCCTGCCAAACAAGCGCCTGATACGTAAAGCCCATGTAAACCATAGCTATTGCCACGCCGTAGCTCGCGACCGTTACGATTATCATTCTAAGACCTATCATCACGAACTTCTTTTCCTTGAGAAGCATAGAATGAGGTATGATGTTCATCGTGTGGAAGAACAGCGATATTGACAGCATACGGCATATACCGACGTACACGGGATTATTCAGAAACGCCGCTATCGGCTCGCCGAGCAGGAAAAACAGCACCGAAACGGCGACGGCGACGTAGAAGTTAAAGGAAAATATGTCGCTTATCTGATCTCGCGTAATAGTCTTGTCCTGTATTATAGCCGGTCCTATTCCCATGTTTGACACAACGGTAAAAAAGGTCGTGAAAAATGTTACCTCGGCTATTATTCCAAAGTCCGACGTCGTAAGACCGGGCAGCCACGCGAGCCAGCTATTTGCGATAAGCTGCAGTATGACGCACGAGTAGCTTGCCGCCGCGTTTATGAACGCCGCTTTTTTTATCGAAATTTCCTTCATTGTATACACCTTCTTCCCTGCCGTGTCCGCAAATTCCGTAATTAATCCGTTATCGTCGGCGGAATCATTCCGTTGTAAACGGGTATATCGTAGGACGGAGCTTCCACTCCGAATTCCGCCATAATATCTCCCATCGAAGCCGCCTGCTTGACCGCCCAGCCGACGTCTGTCGCGTATTGATGTTCCGTCGGGCTTTCGGGATTCCAAAGCATCTTATACAGAGTGTTCTGCGGCGTTGGGCTGTGAACGTAGCTTTCGCTTATATACTTTGCACCGCCCATTATAGCCGCGTCAATGCTCGTCCAGTTTTCTCTGTACGCTCTCGCCGCACCCGATGACAGCGAGCTGTTGTCATACGCGCCTATGCCGAACATATTGAATACCGTCACTCCGTCCACTTCCTGACCCTGTGACAGAGCCGATGTGCCGTTGCCCGTTTCAAGACACGAATGTACAACGAGATATATTTCGTTCAAGCCGTAAGTGTTTGCCGCTTCTATAAACGTTGCGGCATGACCGCTTAAAACGCCCTTGTCGGCGAGATATTCGTTAAGTCTTTCCTCGCTCACGCCGCACGGCACGGATAAGTCCATAAACTGGTACTTGTACACTCCCTCGCAGTAGTTGTTCGGATCCATGTACTCCGCCGCGTCGGATTCCGACGCATTTATCGTGCCGCCGCGCACCCATATTTTAAGCGGCGGATCCTGCACCATCTGTATGCTTACCGCCTGCGGGAACGTGAGGTCGTACGGCGTGTACGTCACGCCGCCTGTTGAGGTGGGTATATCCTCTGTCGGATTTCTCTCCTCCGGCACGGCGCTCACTTCCACGGTGAAACTTGTACTTACACCGTTTACGCTGCTTACGGTAATATTTGCCGTGCCTGCCGACACCGCGTGTATGCCGCCCGTACCGCTTACCGTGGCGACGCTTTCGTCATCGCTCGACCATTTGAGCGTTTTATTGCGCGCATTTGACGGCGATACCGTTACAATCGCGTTTACGTTGTCGCCCGCCGTAAGGCGCATATCGTCCGCGTTTTGCAGTGTTATACCGTTTACATCCACCGACGGGTTCACGACCGTAACGAAACAGCTTCCCTCAAAGCCGCCGTCGGCGGTCGTCGCCGTTATCTGCGTCATACCCGTATTCACGGGTTTTACAATTCCGTCCGAATCCACCGATGCGACCTTCGGATCCTTCGAGCGCCATGTAACGCTCTTGTCCGACGCGTTCTCCGGGAACACACGCGCGCTTATATGCTGCGCGCTGCCGCCCGTGTAGAGCGTCATGGTGCTTACCGGCAGCGCAATACCCGTGACGGGCTGACAAATTAAAAGCTTCGCCTCGGCTGTAACGCCGTAATTTATGAGATTTGCGAATATGCGCACTCTGCCGGGCGCTTTAGCCGTTATCTTGCCGTCGCCGTCAATTTCGGCGTACTCCTCGTCCGACACCGACCATTCAACCTGCGTGTCGCTCATGTTTATCGGATCTACGTCCGCCTTTATCTGCACGACCGTTTCGCCGCCCGTGAGGTTTACAACGCCGTCATTCCAATTTAAGCGCAGTGAGCCGCGCTTTATATCGCTTTTGTCGAATGTCGAGTACGTAAATATCCTCATTCCGTACTCCACATCGGGATCACCCTCGGGATAATAGTCCGAATTTACCGTGTAAATAACAGACGCGCACAGCATAACCGCGAGACATACCGCGCATGCGGCTGCGGGCAGTATTATTTTCGCTTTTTTACGCGCGATAAATTTTGTAAAGCGGTTGTTTTTTATAAATTCAGCCGTTTTTTTCCGCCATTGCGGAAACGTCACGTACGCGAACCGCGCGAAACGCCTATTTCGGCACATAACGTCCCACACATTGCGAGCCGTACGCGAAAAAAACCCTCCGACGCTTTTTAATGCGTTTTTGAAGGGCGTGAAAAGCTTTTTTGCCGTTTCACGCAGCTTTATTTTCACGTTCAATCATTCCCTTTGACGCGGCTCGTCATTTATTTTTGAACCGCTTTACGATGTAGTCGTTCGCCGTGTTTTCAAGCTCGTCGTCGAGCGGCGCAAGTCCCTTGAAGTCGGGATAGCGTCTTTTTACGGCGTTCGTCAGTATATAGTCGCACAGCTTCGGATTTTTGGGGAGCAGCGGACCGTGCAGATACGTTGCGACGACGTTTTTGTAAACAACGCCCTCCGCGCCGCTTTTGCCGTCGTTGCCGTAGCCGTACACGACCTTGCCGAGCGGCTTGTGTATGCCGATGTCCGTTCTGCCGCCGTGGTTCTCGAAGCCTACGATTTCACCCTCGATAAAGTCGGGTTTTAATATTATATTGCTTATGAGCCGCTTTTTGCCCTGCTCCGTTTTTATGTTAAGTATGCCGAGTCCCTCTATAGTTTCGTCGGCGAGCTTATAATATTTGCCAAGCAGCTGATAACCGCCGCACACCGCAACAAGCGTTCCGCCGTCCTCGACGTAGCGTTTTATCTCGTCTTTATGCTCAAGAAGCTTATCACACACTATTTTCTGCTCCCTGTCGCTGCCGCCGCCGAGGAACAGTATATCAACGTCCGACAGACTGAAGCCCGTGTCGTCCACGGTGTACGACCTGACCTCCGCGTCAATACCGCGCCACATAAGGCGCTTTCGCATACATTCTATATTTCCCTTGTCGCCGTACAGGTTCAGAAGGTCTGGGTACAGGTGTAAAATCTTAATCTTCATCACGCCTTACCTCCCAGCTTTTTAAGCACCGCCTCGGTGGAATAGAGCGCGGTGTAATTCACAAGCACGTACACGACCTCGCTGTCGGTCTTCAGCGCGGCGGTCACGGCGTCAGCCATGCTGTGCGTTATCATATCGACCTTCACGTCCGCGTATTTGAAACGCAGGCTTATGTCGTACACGCGTATGCCTGTCGTGGTGAGCGTCAACATATTTTCATCCGCTATCTTGTCAAAATCCACATCCCACAGCCACGACACGTCGCGACCGTCGTTCGCCTTGTCGTTGATTGCGATTATTACGTCCTTTTTACGCTTGTCGGTGTTGACCGTCGCGATAGCCTGATTAAAGCCCGCCGGATTTTTTGAAAGGCTCAGTATCACGGGCTTGTTGAATTTGTACTCCTGCATACGTCCTATCTGCGGCTTATACGCTTCGAGCAGCTTTTCAAAATCGTCCGTACTCTCGCCGAGCGCGCTCAAAGCGCCGTACACCGCGACGAGGTTATATATGTTGTAAAAGCCCTTGTAATTTATCTTCATCGGCTGACCGTTTATCGTGAACCGCATCGGCGTGCCGAGCGACACGTTCTTAACCTCAAAATCAATCTTCGGACGCTTAAATCCGCATTTCGGGCAGTAGAAGTCACCGAGTTGGCTGTAGTGGTAGTAGTTGTACTTCTGCTCCGCGCCGCACGCCGGACAGAAGCGTCCCTCCTTCGTGTCGTCAAGCTGCGGCAGCACCTTTTCGGATATGCCGTAATAGAGCGCGTCGCTGTGTCTGCCCTGACCGAACTGCACACACAAGGGGTCGTCGCCGCACAGCACAAGCTGCACGTTCGGCGTTTTCTTTATCGCGCGGCTGATTATTTCCGACGTTATGTCTATCTCGCCGTAACGGTCGAGCTGGTCGCGGAACAGGTTTGTTATTACCATTACGTCCGGCTTTATATAGTCGAACACTATCGGCGTGTACGCCTCATCAATCTCAAGGCACGCGTAATCGGCGGTGACCTTGCCGAATATGTTCATCTCCTGTATGAGCGTCGTCGCAACGCCCGAGAGCATGTTCGCGCCGAGACGGTTGCAGATTACCTTATAGCCCTTCGCCTCGAGAGCCGTAGCCATGAGGTTGTTCGTGGTCGTCTTGCCGTTCGTTCCGCATGTCACAACGATGCCCTTTTTCACGCACTTCCCAAGCTCCGCCACAAGATTAGGACAGATTTTGAGCGCGTAGTGTCCCGGTGAGGACGACGATTTTTTACCGATTATTTTACCCAGCACGGTCAGCGCCTTGCCGAACCATACCGCGAGAAGCTTTCGCATAACAACAATTTCCTTTCAAATCAGTATACGATATAATATACTATATAAGTATACCACATTTCCGCCGATTTTGCAATATCGGTTTACTTTTTTACATATATATGATAAAATACAGCCGGTGATTTATAATGAACGAGAATTATCAGATAACGCTCGACCGCACGCTTGACACCATAGCAAAGAGCGGGCGCGTGCCGTCGCTGCTCCTGCACAGCTGCTGCGCGCCGTGTTCGAGCTATGTTTTAGAGTATTTGTCGCGTTACTTTAATATAACGGTTTTTTACTACAATCCCAACCTTGACACGCGCGAAGAGTACGAAAGACGCGTCGGCGAGCAGGAGCGGCTCATACGTGAAATGCTGTTTGAGCATGAAGTCAGGCTTATCGTGGGCGGTTACGACACGGATAAATTTCATGAGATAAGCAAGGGACTTGGGGACGTGCCGGAGGGCGGCGAGCGGTGCTTTAAATGCTACCGCCTGCGCCTTGAGGAAGCGGCGTGCAAGGCGAAAAAGGGCGGCTTCGACTATTTCACGACCACGCTTTCGATAAGCCCTTTAAAGAACGCGAAAAAGCTCAACGAGATAGGCGCGGAGCTTGCCGAACAGTACGGCGTAAGCTACCTTTTCAGCGATTTTAAAAAGCGCGAGGGCTACAAGCGCTCGTGCGAGCTGTCGGCAGTTTACTCACTCTACCGCCAGAATTACTGCGGCTGCGAATATTCAAAGGCGGAGGCGCAAAGACGCGAAGCGTCAAAAAAACGGTAACACAAAAGGGACTGCAACGCAGTCCCTTATTCGTTTTTGTTTATCATATGTTCAAGCCTTGCGGGGATTTCGTTTGTGACGATAAAATCAACGCCGTAGCCGATATAATCCTCGGCGACGTCCTCCTCGTCAACAGCCCACACCGCGCAGTACATGCCTTTGTCGTGTGTTTCCTGAATTGCTTTCTTGTCCACCTGAGGATAGTTGTACAAAATACCCTTTTCGCCCTCAATCTCATCCATTGCCGTTATGTTGTCCTTGTACGGCTCCGGATAATAGCCGATGTTAAGAACGGGTATTTTGCTGTCGCGCGACCTGATTTCCTTCAAATCCTTAACCGCGCCGATTATAACGCATCTGTTATCCATGCCGCGCTCGTAAATTATCGACAGAAGCGCGTCGTAATTCTTAACCGTTTTTATCTCAACAACAGCGACGCAGCCGTATTCGCCGCATATGTCGAGATATTCCTCGAACGTCGGTATTTTGAGGTTCTCGGTGCGTTTTAAGTAATTTCCCGTGTCTATGCTGTATTCACCAAGCTTTTCAAGCGTAAAATCCGTAACCTTTCCCGAACCGTCGGTGGTGCGGTCAAGCGTGTCGTCGTGTATACACACAAACGCGCCGTCGCTCGTTTCGGAAATGTCGGTTTCTATACCCCAAAAGCCCATCTTACCCGCAAACTCAAACGCCGCGATACTGTTCTCGGGCGCGTAGCCGGAGTAGCCGCGGTGCGCGGCGAACCGTACGCCTTCGCCGCCGAGTACCGGCGTGTCCTCACCGGCAGCCTGTGCTTGGACGCTTGCCGGCATTGCAACCGGATTATACTCGCCGGGCGGCGGAAATATCCACGCGATGAGCGCCGCCGAAGAAAACAGCAATATTGCCAGTATCCACAGCTTTTTCCTTACATTATACATCTATTACACATCTTACTCCGTTCTTATTATGACGGCTTGCTGCTCCCCGTCCCAATCGACCGAAAAGCCGACCATATCACTTATGTCGCGTATCTTGAAGTAGGTGCTGCCGTTTATGTTATACGAGAGCATTTCCCTTGCTTCACCGTCCACGTAAACGGGCGCGCTGCTCTGATTGACGTTCAAAGCCGTCTCATTGTCACCGCTCAGCTCGCCGCCGACAATGGTATATTTCACGCCGCGCGAAATCCTTATTCCGCCGAGACTCGAATCCCATGACACGTCGAAACGCGACGCGGTGGTTCTCAGAAGCATGGCTATATCGCGGATTTTATAGTAATTCGAATCGTTTACCGTATAGCCCGAAATCTCCACACTCTCGCCGTCCACGATGAATTTCGCGTCGGAATTTGTCGCGGTAAGCACGTTAATGCTGTCGTAGCCGTCAACGAAGCTCTTAATCTTCGTTCTGTTCGGATAGCCGTTCGTCAGAAAATCCCTGCCGTATATGTCGCTGTAAGGAACGGTCGGGTACATGTTCACGTAGGATTTGAGTATTTTCTGAGCCGTGAGCTTCTGACCGTCAAACATCAGCTTGTAGTAGTTTATTACGGAAGAATAGCGCGGCACCTCGCGTCCCACAAAGATAAGCCGTCCGTTATCGTTGTAGACCGTAATATCCGCAAGACACGCTCCCGTGATGTTGCCGGGAAGCTCTATCGCCGATATTGCGCTGCCGTTCATTGTAAAGCCCGCACTTATGCCGCCGTCCATGCCGTCGCGCAGAACAAAGGCTTCGGGTATTCCGTTGCTGTCAAGGTCGGTGAGCGCTACGTTGTTGTACGTCGGGTCGGACGACATGACCTTCATTATGCGCGTCACGAACGCTTCGCGCCAGCTTTCCGCCGCAAACGACGGGATTTGCGCCGCGCACGTTATGAACGCTGCGGCGAGTATTGCCGAAATTATTTTTTTCATATTTAAAACCTCGCTTATTTACTGTTTGTGTATTTAACTGTTATTATACTAAATTTTTGTCCCCTTGTCAAATCCTCTCCGAAAAGAGCAAATACCCGCGCGTCGGCGCGGGCGGGTACCGTCAGTTAAAATAGTAGCGCACGGAGGCTGCCTCCGCCAGAATTTCCCTAGCACAGCACGCGGGAAGCTGATACCACGGCGTGGGCGAGCCTATGTGAGCCGCGTTTTTTATGCCGCACAAATCAGCCATCTGCAGCGAGCGTATAACGTGAAACTCGCTCGTTATGAACGCGGTTTTGTCGTCGTTTACAATACCCTTCGCGTTTAGGAAGCTCGCGTGCGTGTTAAATGAGCTTTCGTCAATAAAAATGCGGCTGCCGTCTATTCCTTTCGATACAAGATAATTGTTCATTGCCATAGCTTCCGAAATCTCACCGCGCCTGCTCCGCGCGCCGGACACTATCGCATCCACTCCCGGGTGACCGTTCAGATAGTTTACAGCCGTGTCAAGGCGGCTTTTAAGCACCTCGGTCGGCTCGTTGTCCTTAAGCGGCGAGCCGAGCACGATAACATATTTCTCATCGCCCCTGTCGCTGTCGAACCGTCCCAAAACGCACGCAAAGCACGAGTACAGAACGCATACCGACAAAAGCACGGCAAAAATACACTTCAATACTTTAAGGAATTTCTTTGTCCGAAACGCGTCGTAAAAGGACGACCACAGCAGGAATATAATGCCGAGCGCCACGACTGTACCCTCGCCGGCGCCCATCGAGCCTGTATATCCGCAGTAAAGACCGTCAAGGGACAGCGCAAGACCTATGATGAACAGTATAATCCTCATGTCTATCACTCCATAATTCATCTTACTCTTTAATATACCAAACAGAGCGGTTTTTGTCAATTCCCGCCGCGGTAAGTTTTTTTATTTTTTTTCAAAAAACTGTTGACAAAATCATTTTCGTATGGTATTATACTATTCGTTGCCGAAGAAACAAGGCATATGCGTGATTAGCTCAGTTGGTAGAGCACCTGACTCTTAATCAGGGTGTCCAGGGTTCGAACCCCTGATCGCGTACCATAAAAAAACCGCTCGAACGTTATGTTTGAGCGGTTTTTTTATCCGTTTGATTATCCATTTCCAATATCAGACCAATCATTTTTTTCAAAAATTTCAACCGGCTGCTGTTCATGCTCTCAACATCGGAACGAATGTCCGCAAGAAAGACATCAACATCATCATCCGGTATATCACGGGCGAAAACATCAACGGGAACATTAAGCGCGTTTGCTATTTGAATAACCATATCAAAACGCGGATTGTGATAGCCGTTCTCGATTCTCGACAAATGTTTTTGAGATACATTTATCGCTTCGGCTAACTGCTCTTGTGTCAAATTACGCTGTAAACGATATTTTTGTATTCGCTGACCGATTTTAAATATCAAAGGATTTAACTCTTGTTTATTATTATCCATAAAGTTCAAACCTCTTTTATATCTTTTATTACATTATTATAGTATAAATCTTAATTGCCTATAACTTGAATTTTATAGAATAAATAGCAAGAAAATCTTTAATTTGGTAATATTTGAGTTGATTTTACTAAAAATATATAGTATAATTAAAGTAGATGTATTACCCATTTCAAGAATAAATTATCAGGGAGGAATTTTACATGAAACGATTTATCAAATGTCTTTGCGCGGCAGCCGTATTATCCGCTGTTTTACTTACTGCGTGTGCTAATGAAGATGTTGAAAACAGTACTATCAATCCCAACACAACCGGAGAAACAGTCTCCACATCAACTGATGAAACAACAGTTAAGACAGACAGCGAGGACATTCCGGAATTAAATAATACTTACACCACGCAATTCGGGGCGGTCAATGCAATAACCTATCCGCAATTCGCATTTGATTATTCCGATAATTGGACTGTAACAACAGAGGAAGTTTCCAAAGGCTCTCAAAGCGGAATAAACGAGGAATTTGTATTGACAAACGCCAACGGAGTTACGGTACATTACATAGATTTCGGCAATCTCGGCGGAAGCGGTAAATCTATCGTTCAATATGAGGTGACAAAGGCTGCCGATTCGCAATTCACGGCAGGATATGTGGAAACCGATACGGGAGTCAAAAACCTTGCGGACGAGTGGGGTAACTTTATGGTCGGAGAAGTAAAAGCCGTAGGTGAATACGATATGGCAACAGGCGAGCTTATGCCGGCAGACGGTAAAGTAAGCTATGCCGTTATGCCCAATTCTTATATAGGCACTCACGAAGCTGCTGGACTGACAGGCTATTACGAGGAATTTGTCACAGAATACGGCAACTATTTGCTTTTTGCCGAAGCTTCCGACAACGGCTTCAGTGAGCAGGACAAGCAAGAGGTTATTCGGATTTTGTCAAGCTTCAGACGGATTTCCGAAAATCTTTAATTAAAAAAGTTGTCCGTGGTCCAAACCCTGATCGCGTACCACCAAAACACCGCTTGAACGTTGAGTTTAAGCGGTGTTTTTGTTTTTAATTCGGTTTTACAAATTCGAGCGTGTCACATTCGGGGATATATATCATCTCAATTCCGATTTTATCCGCCAGCTCCCGAATCGGCACGCACAATTCGCCGCCTATGTCAAAAGTCTTTGAAAAATCCTCACATCTGACTTTACCCACGCAGTCAAATATCCTTACAGCTTGTTCAACCGGCACATACGTCACATCGCAGGCGCAGGAATGTATACAGAGTAAATCCGACGGTGCGCCGTTTAAGATAACATCGGTGTTCCATGTTAAAAACATATTACCGTGAAAACAGGCAGGTACGCTTATATCGGTAAAACGTGGAGGAAGTATTGACTTATCGCTGTATATTCTCTCACGTTCCTCTACTTCGGCGCGGTATTTCTGAGCGTCACCCTGCAAATCATTGTACGCCAAGGTGAAATTGGTATGCGATGCCTGAAAAATCAACGATACGATAAACATCACCGCGCCTGCTGCGCATATTATCTGCTTTAACCCTTTTCGGGATTTTATATTTTTTAATCTGCCTGATATATAATCCGCGGCATAAAGCGAATTTCCGAACATAAAAAATATGTACGCAAGGTAAAACAGATTTTTTATTCGGGGTATATCGCAGTCGTTCATTGCGTAAAGCGGCGGAACGTACAGCGACGCAAACAGCCCGAACGACACGGCGAGAACGATAATCGGATTAAGGCGATATATCCTTTGTCCGTTCCGCGAAAATACGAAAGCGGCGACGCACAGTATAATTGCGCCTATAATTGCCGCGTCGGTGTAGCGCGCAATGTCCGAAGCGGCATGACACAGCGCGGATATTACCGCTGTTAAAGGCGGCAGAGTATCAAACGCGGCTTGTCGTACGGCGTTGCCGGGCGCAGCCATGCTGATTATAAGTCCCACGGCGGCTGAGAGCGTTATAAGAGCGCTTTTGACAACAGCTTGCTTCTCATCGCGCGAAAACGCTCTGTAAGCGGTAACAACAAACGATGTCAGGCAATACGTAAGCGAGGTTAAATAATTGCCGCCTGTCACGAAAAAAGCAAGTAAGAATTGCGCGGCAGCGGCTATTATTTTCGGGTCTTTATTTGTGATTTGCAGTACGACCGCAAGAACCGACAGGCACCAAAAAATCATATAATGCGCGCCGCCGTTCCACCAGAATATGCCCTCCGCCACGGATGGGAGGAATTGTACCGATAAAAGTGCGGTCACGCTGCCGATAAGTATTTTCCCCGAGCGGCTCATACCGCGCACGGAATTTAATACCAAAAATATCGGAACAACAACCGCGGCAAGCATCACGAACGGCGTAATTATATAAAGCCTGCCGTCAAAAACGCCGGGCTGCAGCGAAAACAAAATAACCGAGCTGTACGTACCCTGCCAGTTCATATATGTATATCTCAAATTTTCCGCAAGAGCTTTGATTACGCCCGAAAACCCCGCTCCCGTCTGCAGCGCGTAATATGCGGGCGCGCCGTATCCGAAATCGTCCGCCGACGGAGTGATATACGGCGCGAGCAGTATAAGCGGAATCAGAGATAGTAAAAATAACGCCGCCGTTATCGCAGCCGCATATTTGATAGTTTTTCTCATGATAGAACCTCACATTTCTGTATCATTTGACCGATTGGCTTTCATCATTATAGCATTTTTGTTTTTTTATGTCAATATTTATATACATATATTGATAATTTTATTTCAACATGTGCATACTATTATTGACATATAAACTTGCTGTGTCGGAGGACAAAGTTATGATTTATGATTTTTCGGAAAGATTAAAAACATTGCGTAAAAGGGATAATATCAGTCAAAACGCTCTGTCCAAAACGCTGGGCATTACGCGCGCGACCGTGAACGCGTGGGAAATGGGAATAAGCTATCCGAACGCGCAGTCGCTTATAATGCTTTCAAAATACTTTAATGTGAGCGTGGATTATCTGCTCGGAATTGACGACGGCACGTTTCTGGATATAAGCGGACTCGATCCGACGGGTCAGGAGTTGATTTCAAAAATGGTAAAGCATATGCTGTCGCTTCAATAAAGAAAACGCACGCGAAAAGAGGACGTTGAAATTCCAGCGTCCTCTTTTCGATTATCCCCGTTACTCCGCGATTTCCGCGAAGGAGCGGTCAATTCTTATTTTACATTCCGCGTCGGGATATTTCGCCTTTACCGCGTCCTTAATATGCTTCTCGATTTCATCGTCGCCGATTGTCACGTCCGGCGGTATAACGCAGTCGAGCCGCACCATATTGCCGTTCATGCCGAGGTCATGGACGGTAATTCTTTCATCGAGTTTTTTCATTTCACCGCAAATCCACTCTCTGAGACTTCCCATTTCCGAATCCGAGGACGGTATCGGGTCATAGTGAACGATCATGCGCAAGCCCTCGTTCTCCAGAAAATCACGCTCTATCTTGTCTATTATTTCGTGCATTGCGAGCGGATCGCCGTCGGCGGGCATCTCCACATGCACGCTCGCAAACTGCCTGCCCGGACCGTAATCGTGTACCATGAGGTCGTGCGTGCCGATAACGCCCTCGTACCGCATTATTTTTTCCTTTATATCCGCGACCGTTTTCGGGTCGGGCGCTCTGCCAAGCACCGGATCGAGCGTGTCCTTCGCGGCAAGTATGCCGCTCACGATTACGAACACCGACACGGCAACGCCTATCCAGCCGTCAAGCGTTACGCCCCACACCTTTGACACAGCCGCGCCCGCAAGTACGGCGAGCGAGCTTATTACGTCGTTGCGGCTGTCGGCTGACGTCGCGATAAGCGTTTCTGAATTTATCGTTTTACCGATGCGCCTGTAAAAAACCATCATCCACAGCTTAACAAGTATCGAGCAAATAAGTATCACGAATGTAAGCGCGGAAAAGCTCACAACTGACGGGTGTATGATTTTACCGACGCCCTCGCGCAGAAGCTCCACGCCGATAACTATGATCATCACCGCGACGATAATACCGGCGATATACTCGTACCGTCCGTGACCGTAGGGATGCTCGCTGTCGGCGGGACGCTGCGACAGCTTGAAGCCGAGAAAGCTCATCACGCACGTTGACGCGTCGGAAAGGTTGTTCACCGCGTCGGCGATTACCGACACAGAACCCGCCAGAATACCGGCAAGCAGCTTGAACGCGAAAAGAAGGACATTGCAAACAATGCCCGCAATACCCGCGAGCAGCCCGTAAGAGCCGCGCACGCGCGTATCCGAAACGTCGGTGTAATTTTTCACGAACCGTTTTATGAGAAATGAAGTCAACTGTGTCACCCCGCGATATATTATGCTTCCGCGTACTGTAAGTATACCACATCGCGCGCGAAGCGTACAGACAATATTGTTTGCCGAAACGCAATATCCGTTAAACGCCGCAAACCGGCATTATTTATGCAAGTCCCCTCCGAATATATCGCCGCGCCGCGTCATATACATTCTACAGAAAGGTCGGTGGGATAATGAAGAATTATATTGAAACGCGCGCGGTGGAAACGGCGCAGTACATCATAGAGAATAACGCAACCGTGCGCAGAGCGGCGAAGGTTTTTAACATAAGCAAATCAACGGTGCATAAAGACGTTCACGAACGGCTCGCGAAAATCAATCCCGCGCTGTATAAGGAGGCGCAGCGCGTGCTTGAGCAGAATAAGGCGGAACGCCATATACGGGGAGGTATGGCGACACGTGAAAAATACCGCGGGGAAAAGATAAGGAGGGGGTAATATATTGTCGTAGGGGCGAACCGTGTTCGCCAGCAAGACCCCCTCGGAGAGGGGGTCATACATACAAAAAATCCACCCGTGCGGGTGGATTTTCATTATTTACGCAAACATTGCGGCGGTTAAGACGGCGGCGACGGCGATAAACAGCACGTGCGCCCAGAATATGACGACCGCCTTATTTTCCGTTTCGTTTTCAAAGCACTGCTTGATTATCTTCACAAGCACGAGAGCCGCGCCGCAAATTATAAGCGGAGCGAAGAAGAAGCCGAGCAGTCCGCCGCCGGCGTTCGTGTGCGCAAGAATGAATTTGAGCACTACCGCGTAATACGCGCAGCCGGCGATGAGGGCGAATATCAAAAGCCCCCATGTGTTTTTCAAAAGTCCGATTACTTTATTCTTCATCAGGCATCTCCCAGTTATGATAAACGTCCTGGACGTCGTCGTTATCCTCAAGCATATCGAGCAGCTTTGTCATCGACGCGATCTGTCCTTCGTCGGTGAGCTGCGTCATTGTCTGCGGAACCATGCTGACCTCGGCTGACGAAATCGTGTACTTTTCCGCCAGCGCGTCGCGAACCGCGCCCATTTCGTTCGGATCTGTGGTGATTTCAACTATGTTCTCGTCAACCTCCAGATCCTCCGCGCCCGCCTCAAGCGCGTCCATCGTTACGGCTTCCTCGTCCAGATCCTCGTCCTCTATGACGATTACGCCCTTGCGGTCAAACATAAAGCTTACGCAGCCGGTCTGACCCATATTACCGCCGTTTTTGTCGAACGCGTGGCGCACGTCGGCAGCCGTTCTGTTGCGGTTATCTGTAAGCGCGTTGACGATTACCGCCACACCCGCGGGGCCGTAGCCTTCGTAGGTAATGCTCTCGTAATTCGCGGTGTCGTTGTCGCCCGCGGCTTTCTTTATCGTGCGGTTTATGTTGTCGTTCGGCATGTTGTTCGAGCGCGCTTTCGCTATCGCGTCCTTAAGGCTCGAATTGTTGTCCGGATCCGGTCCGCCCGCCTTTACCGCAACGATTATCTCACGCGCTATTTTCGTGAATATCTTTGCTCTCTGCGCGTCATTCGCGCCCTTTTTACGCTTTATCGTACTCCATTTTGAATGTCCTGACATAATGATTCTCCTTTAAATTTTGTTCATACATGGTTATTTTATCATATCGCCAAGCATTTTTCAAGTGTTTGTGAAGAAATGTTGGGGAAGTTGGTAATTTTGGATTTGGAAAGCCGACGCGATGCAATTAAAACGGGCGACCGCAAGGGTCGCCCCTACACCCATGATTTTAATTTTAACTCGTAGGGGCGACCCTTGCGGTCGCCCGTAAAAACCCCTCAGTCAGCTTAGCTGACAGCTCCCCTAATAGGGGACATGCGGGACGTCGAGGCGCCGTCCCCTACACCCGTAATTTATAAAATCGCGTTCCGTAGGGTCTGGCGCCCCGACAGCCCGTATATATCAATTAAATATCAATCACGCTATTTACAAAACAGACTGTAAATGTTATAATATAGAAAAACAATCGAATACAAGGAGGAAGTCATGGAAAGGATAAAGGGTGAGATATTAAACGGCAAAACAGCGCTCGGTATCGAGTTCGGCTCGACGCGTATAAAAGCCGTACTCGTTGACAGCACGAACGCGCCTGTCGCGCAGGGCGACCACGAGTGGGAAAACCGTCTTGAAAACGGCGTGTGGACGTACACGCTCGAAGATATACTGACAGGTTTGCGTGACTGCTATTTGAGCCTCAAAGAGGACGTAAAATCGCGTTACGGCGTGACGCTCACAAGAGTGGGCGCAATCGGCGTAAGCGCGATGATGCACGGCTACATGGCGTTTGACGCGGACAAAAATCTGCTCGTACCGTTCCGCACGTGGCGCAACTCCATGACGGCGGACGCGGCGGAGGAGCTTAGCGAGCTGTTTGGCTTCAACATTCCGCAGCGGTGGAGCATAGCACACCTGTACCAGGCGATTTTGAACGACGAGGAGCATGTCGGACAGATAAAATACCAGACAACGCTCGCCGGCTACGTTCACTGGCTGCTTACGGGTGAATTTGTGCTCGGCGTCGGTGAGGCGTCGGGTATGTTCCCAATCGACAGCAAAACGAAGGATTACAACGAGGTCATGCTCGAAAAATTTGACAATCTTGCGAAGGTCAAGGCGGCGGGTATTTCCGTGAGAAACATATTCCCGAAGGTGCTTTCGGCAGGTGAAAACGCCGGAACGCTTACCGCCGAGGGCGCGAAGCTTTTAGATCCGTCCGGCGACCTCGAAAGCGGTATACCGATGTGTCCGCCCGAGGGTGACGCGGGTACGGGCATGGTCGCGACGAACAGCATCACGAAGCGCACCGGCAACGTGTCGGCAGGTACGTCGGTGTTTGCAATGGTGGTACTCGATGAGCCGCTCAAAAACGCGTACCCCGAAATCGACGTTGTAACGACTCCGTCGGGCGACGACGTGGCGATGGTACACGTCAACACCTGCACGTCCGACCTTAACGCGTGGGTCAATATTTTCCGCGAGTTCGCGGCGCTGACCGGCACGGATATAAGCATGGGCGAATTGTACGACAAGCTCTATACGAAGGCGCTCGAGGGCGACAAGGACTGCGGCGGACTGCTCGCGTACAACTATTTTTCAGGCGAGAACATCACCGACATTTCCGAGGGCAGACCGCTGTTCGTAAGGCTGCCCGACGCGAAGTTCAGTCTTGCCAACATGATGAGGACGCATTTGTACGCGTCCATGGCGACGCTGAAGCTCGGCATGGATATCCTTGCGAAAGAAAATGTGAAGATAGATAAGATGTTCGGTCACGGCGGTCTGTTTAAGACGAAGGACGTCGGTCAGAGCTTTATGGCTGCGGCGATGAACTGCCCCGTGTCGCTTATGGAAACAGCCGGAGAGGGCGGCGCGTGGGGTATCGCACTGCTCGCGTCGTACATGATAAACAGCGGCGGCAAGACGCTCACCGACTTTTTGAACGATAACGTGTTCGCCGGTGGCAGCGTTTACACGCTTGAGCCGAACGCGGACGACGTTAAGGGCTTTGACGCTTACGCGGAAAGATACAGAAACGGTCTTGCTATCGAAAAAGCAGCCGTTGAAAATTTAAAGTAAGGAGATTTTATTATGCTGGAGGAACTTAAAAAGCGCGTTTATGAGGCAAATATGCTGCTCCCCAAACACGGACTTGTGACGTTTACGTGGGGCAACGTCAGCGAAATCGACCGCGAAACGGGGTATTTCGCGATAAAGCCGTCGGGCGTTGAGTACGACAAGCTCACGCCGGACGACATGGTTATAATGGATCTTGACGGCAACAAAATAGAGGGAAGGTATAACCCGTCGTCCGACACGGCGACGCATATCGAGCTTTACAAGGCATTTAAGAACATAGGCGGCATCGTCCACACTCACTCGCCGTGGGCGACAAGCTGGGCGCAGGCGGGACGCGATATTCCCTGCTACGGCACGACGCACGCCGATTACATTTATGGCTCCGTGCCGTGCGTGCGCAATCTCACGAAGGAGGAGATCGACGCGGGCTACGAGAAAAACACGGGCGTGCTGATTGTCGATTACTTCAAGGATAAAGATTATGAGGCTGTACCGGCGGTGCTGTGCAAGAACCACGGCCCGTTTACGTGGGGCAAGGACGGTCACGAGGCGGTGCATAACGCCGTTGTGCTTGAGGAGGTCGCGAAAATGGCAGTGCATACCGAGGCGATAAATCCCGACGTAAAGCCCGCGCCGCAAGTGCTTCAAGACAAACACTACTACCGCAAGCACGGCGCGAACGCGTACTACGGTCAGGGAAAGTAAAGAAAGGACACGAAAAATGATTAAAGCTGTATATTCAAGAACACTGACAATATTAAAGAAAATACCCGTAAAGCTGTGGGGACTGTCACTCCTCAACGGGCTGCTTGTTTCACTGCTGTCGGCTTTAAGCGTAAATCTGCTGTTAGTGACGCTGCCGGTAAGCGCGGCGCTCGAGGCGGGTATGATACTGATTTACTACATGACGTACTCGACCGGCGACATACCCGATTCAAAGCCGATGTTCGCGGCGTTTAAGGATTTTCAGAAGTTTAAGCATATTGCGGGCGGTATGTGCTGGATGTATCTGTGGATATTCCTCTGGCTGCTTATACCTTTTGCGGGAATATTCTTTGCCGTGTACAAGGCGATTCAATATTCGTTCACTCCGTACATCCTGCTTGAAGAACCGGAGGTGCGCGCTCTTGACGCGCTCAAAAAGTCAAAGGAGGACACGAAGGGCTTGAAGCTCGGTATATTCCTCGGAACAATCATTCCCGCTTTGGCGTACTGCGTGCTTATTATGATTTTCATCGGCATAGCGGTGCTTGTAAATCCCGCGGGACTGCCGTTCCTGATTATCGCATCCGTTCTGCTTCTCATATACTCGCTGTTTGCTCCGCTGTTTTTCGGACTGGTCGAAGCCGGATTTTACGAGTACGGCAAAAAGCCCACGGCGAAAAAGGCTGAAAATCCCGCATCGCACCTCCCTCCCGTTACCTGCCCCGCGTGCGGCACGGTGAACGCCGGCGGCGAGAAATTCTGCTCAAAGTGCGGCGGTAAGCTGTAATATTTTAAGCATGTTAAAGGGGACACTAAAATTTTAGTGTCCCCGTTTACTCGTTTTTCAATTCGATATACTTCTTTATAATCTCGATGCACTGCTCCGCACTCATGCCGGCGGTGTTGAGGCACACGTCGTAGTTCGTGAGCTCCGACCACCTGTGACCGGTGTTATGCTCATAGTAATTACCGCGCGTTTTGTTCATCGAGCGGATAAGCTCCTTCGCGTCGTCGGGATTAAGCTCGTACAGCCGCGACACGCGCTTCATGCAGTTTCTTATCGGTGCGTGAAGGTACACGCGCACAACACCGTCCATGTCTTTGAGTACGTAGTCGGCGCACCTTCCGACTATCACGCAGCTTTCTTTTTCCGCTATTTCACGGATAAGCTTTGACTGCTCCTCAAACAGCTTATTTGACTCTTCAAGAGATGTGTCCTGTATGCTCTCATCGTCCACCGCGTACGTTTCGTCGCCGCGCAGCATTTCAAGTATCTCCCTGCCGTAATACTTCACGCCGAGAGATTTCGCAAGCTCCTTGCCGATTTCCTTACCGCCGCTGCCGTAGCTTCGCGCGATCGTTACAACTGTTTTCTTCATGTGAACCACATCCCTTCGCCGGTGATATAAATTATATATACCACCTTTTACGCCGTTTGAAACATTAAAAATTGCCGAATACAAACGCGCCGCTCTCCGTCAGCTCGTCCGCGCTTATGCCGTCGGAAACGTTTGCGCCGCCTTTTAGCGCTGCGCTTGTTTCACCCTTGTCGCATAGCGACCAGTTCGCCCAGCTTATGCCTCGCTCGTTCATGAAGTCGATCCACCTTTGCGCCTCGTCGAGGAACACGCCGCCGTTGCCGTCAGCCGCGCTCGTTCCCCACTCCGTCACAAACACGGGCAGTCCGCAGTCCGATATGCGCTGTCTGAGCCAGTCGGTGTGCGTTCCGGCGTAGAAGTGGCACGTGTACATTATATTTTCGCCCGTCAGCGGATCCTTCGCCGCCTCGTGCAAGTCCTGGCTCCACGTCGGACTGCCGACGAGTATGATACCGTTCGTGTTTTGGCGTATTACGGGAATTATTTTTTCCGCGTACGGCTTAACGTTTCCGCTCCATGTCACACCGCCGTTCGGCTCGTTGCAGATTTCGTAAAGCACGTTCGGACTGCCCGAGTACCGCGCCGAAATTTCCGCGAAAAATTCGGCTGCCGCATCAACGTTCGCGAGCGGATCGCCGTCGGACAGAATGTGCCAGTCGATTATGACGTACATATCCTGACGTATCGCCGCGTCAACCGCGTTTATGAGCGTGTTTTTGACCGATTTGTCGGAAAGGTAGCCGCCCTCGCCGGTATACATCGCGCAGCGGAACAGGTTTGCGCCGTAGTCGGCTGTCGCCTTTATTGCGTCCTCGGTCGCAAAGCCCGGGAACCACTGCAAGCCGTGCGACGACATACCGTGCAGCACGACAGCTTCGCCGCGCTCGTTCACAAGGCGCGTGCCGTCAACGTGAAGCGCGCCGTTCTCGCTCACTCCGCCGCTTCGCGCGGTCACCGTTACCGGCGGCGCAGCAGTGGGTTCGGGAGTGTAAGGCTGCAGATTGCCTTTTTTATTCGCGGCGCGCATTATTATGGCGCACGCCTCGGCGCGCGTAATAGATGATTTCGGGTTCAGCTTTCCCTTGTCGTCGCCGTACACGATGCCGTTTGACACCGCCGCAATCATCGTATCGTAGTACCTTCCGTCAAGCTCGGAAAAGTCGGGCGCTTTCGCCGCGTCGTTGTAATCGCCCTTCGCGTCGGGCAGAAACGCCTTCATAATAATTTTCACCGCAAGCTGACGCGTTATCGCGTCGTCGTACGTTTCGCCGGTGGGCGGTATCTCGTCCCAGTCGTAAAAGCCTTTGTCAAGCGCCGCCTGCAGCATCGGAGCCGCCCAGTGGTTCGACTGCGCCGAGGCTGACGCAGTGAGGTTTGCAATCCTGCCCGTCACGCTCACAAGCTCAGCCTTAGTTATAATGCCCGACGGGCGGAACGTGCCGTCCCCGTAACCCGACAGGTAGCCTTGATTTGTCATGTCTGTCACATTCTCATAAAACCAGTCGCCCTCGTTTACGTCCGAAAATCCCGCCGCATTCGCGCAGGCGCACGCAAGCGTCATAAACACGGCTGATAAAATTATGCAGATAAATTTTTTCATGTAATCCTCTCCTTATATTTACATTCTATCATACTTTTCGGAAAATTTCCATAGTGATATAAATTTATTTGCGTATAGCTCGGAAAAACGCGGCATAAAATAAAATAAGGCATCATGGGGGACACTAAAACAGGGGGACACTAAAATGGAATATGATTATTCGCGTCTTTTGGGGGACACTAAAGTTATCTCGGAAAAATACGAAAACGCCGCCGTGTTTAAGATAGGCGAAAGCGTTATGGGGAGAGAAATACTGTGCGTTAAGATAGGCGAGGGACACAAAAAAATACTCGCCGCCGGAGCGTTCCACGCGCTCGAGTACATCACCGCAGCGTTCCTTGCGAAGTTCGCCGATGAGTATGCGCGCGCGGCAAATCGCGGCGAAATGTTCTTCGGGCGTGACGCGCGGCTTTTGAGCAAAAACGCGTCGCTTTTTATTGTCCCCATGGTGAATCCCGACGGTGTGGAAATCGTTCTGCGCGGCGGGGACACTAAAACGGTGTGGCAGGCGAACGCAAGAGGCGTGGACATAAATCACAATTTTGACGCGGACTGGCAAAGCGTGAAGGACGCGCCGTCACCGTCGCTCTACGGCGGCGAAAAGCCGGTGAGCGAGCCGGAAACTAAGGCTCTGTGCGGATTTATAAGGCGCGAAAGATTCGATATGCTTTTGTGCTTTCACAGTCAGGGAGAGGAGATTTACTATGACTTTAACGGAAAAACGGCGCCCCGTTCAAGAGAAATCGCGGACGAGATGGCGCGGGAGAGCGGATACAAGGTCGGTGTTCCCGAAGGCAGCGCGTGCTTCGGCGGGTGTAAGGACTGGTTCATAAACGAGTTCGGACGCGAGGGATTCACGATTGAGATGGGCAGGGGCGTAAATCCGCTGCCCGCGAGTATGCTCGGTGAGGTTTACGAGCCGAACGCAAGAATCATTCTGTGCGGTATGGAATGTGCGGTGAAAAGTTAGGGAGCGCACATCGTGAGCCTCCCCTACTAGGGGAGGTGTCGGCGCGTGCTATTGCGCAGCAATAGCTGACAAAGCCGACGGAGGGGTTTTGAAATTATTGTAAAACAAACCCCTCAGTCACACTACGTGTGACAGCTCCCCTAGCAGGGGAGCCTTTCATTCGGGCGAACATGGTTCGCCCCTACGCCCATAATTTTAATTGTACCCGTAGGGGCGACCCTTGCGGTCGCCCGCGCATGAGAAAACCCCCTCTCTGAGGGGGTTTTTACTATGTTTTACTTCAAAATCTTATCAATCGCGTCGAGTTCGTCTTGGGTGAAATCGAGGTTGGAGATTGCGGCGGCGTTTTCGATTATCTGTGCGGGACGTGATGCGCCGAGCAGCACGCTCGTAAGTCTTCCGCCGCGCAAGTTCCACGCGCAAGCCATTTGCGCGAGCGACTGTCCGCGGTTTTCGGCGATAGCGTTAAGGCTCACAACCTTCTCGATTTTTTCGGCTGTGATACCGTCCTTTGTGAGGAACGGCGACGATTTAGCCGCGCGCGAGTCGGCGGGGATGCCGTGTATGTACTTATTTGTAAGCAGTCCCTGCGCAAGCGGGCAGAACGAGATCGAACCCATTCCCTCCTCGTCAAGCACGTCAAGAAGTCCGTCCTCGACCCAGCGTTCGAACATGTTGTAGCGCGGCTGATGGATAACGAGCGGCGTGCCGAGGCTCTTCATAATTTCAGCCATTTGCTTCGTCTGCTCCGCGCTGTAATTTGAAACGCCGACGTACAGCGC
>CANQQS010000023.1 GCA_947626045.1 uncultured Clostridia bacterium
GAGTACGAGAAAAGCAAAATCACTATCATAAGCGTCGTAATCGGTATGGCGATTATCGCGCTCAGCCTGCTGCTGTTTCTGTAAAGCGAAACGGAGAGGATATGCCTCTCCGTTTTTTATTTTTCGTATTTTTCCCTAAGCCTTTGCAGAAACAGCTCCGCCGCCTTTGAAAACACCTGATGCTTCTTCCACACAATGTCGAGATGCACCTCCATGTCGGACTTTAATGGTCTAAATGTGAGCGTCTTTTCCTCGTTCGTGCGGATTATTTTGTCGAGGCACAGCACGTACCCAAGCCCCTCGTCAGCCATGAGCGATGCGTTGTAGAGCAGGTTGTACGTCGCGACGACGTTGAGGTCGTCGAAATCGCGCCCGAGCCATTTCGGTATGTCGCGGCTCGTCAGCGACTGGCGCGACACGATAAGCGGCAAAGAGCGCAAATCCTCCGGCTCGATATATGCTTTCGCGGCAAGCGGACTGTCCGCGCGCATCAAAATCCCCCACTTATCGACCGACGGAAGCCGTATATACTCATATTTTCTCACGTCGGCAGACTCAACGAAAACGCCGAAATCGAATATCCCCTTGTCGAGCTTGTCGGTAATGTCGTCGCTGTCGCCGCTGTAAATGTGAAAATGAACGTCGCTGTGTTCATCATGAAGCTGCGCCGCGATACGCACAAGCATACGCATAGCGTCCGTCTCTCCGCCGCCGATGTAAACGTCGCCGCCGATATGGCTCACGCCCGACGAAAATTCAGCCGCCGTCTTGTCGGCAAGGCTTATTATTTCCTCTGCGCGTTTTTTCAGCCTCATACCGTCGGGCGTAAGGCTTAGTCTTTTACTGCTGCGAACAATAAGCTGCGCGCCAAGTTCCTTTTCCAAATCCATGATCTGCCGCGACAGTGTCGGCTGCGTTATGTGCAGCGTGTCTGCGGCAGCCGAAATACTCATCTCCCGCGCCACAGCGAGAAAATATTTTAACACGCGTATTTCCATAAAATCACTCCCTTTTTTTATATTATACTTCCCTGTTATTATGCTTGTCAAGCATATTGAGGTATACAATATAAGTATTTGATATTTTTATATTCCTGTTATATAATAAAGAAAAAACAAGGAGGAAACGGTTATGAAAAAGATTGCCGCGGTAATATTGATTATGATTATGTGCCTCGTAAGCGTCTCCGCGTGCGCGGCGGACGGTTTCCCTGCGCACGAGCCTTACGGCGAGGGCGTGGGCGCGATGCCCGGACGCGTTGTATGGGCGTATGAGCCGGACTCCGTTGACTGGGACGGAAACGGATACTGGTGGGAGCCGGATAATTTTAACGAGGGCATTATGAGGAATATGGTTTCCGACTCAATTGCAACACTCGGCGGCGCTTCTACGGCGGCGGACGGCTGGAGGGCGCTTTTTGAAAACCGCAACGAGCGAAACGGCGAAAGCGGCGGCTACAAAGCGGGCGAAAAGATAGCGATAAAAGCCAATATTAACGGCTCGGCGGTGATGGACGACGACACCTCCGGCGAAACGAGCATGAGCTATACAAATCCGGTGCTGTTAAAAGCGCTTTTGACTTCGCTCGTCGAGGACGCGGGAGTTACTCCGTCGGATATTACGGTCTACGACGTGTCGCGTCTGTTTCCCGATTATATGGAAAAGATGTGCGCCGAGGGAATATTGAGCGGCGTGAATTTTGTAAACCGCGATAACGGTGTCGCCGACGAAAGCGCGCCAATCGTGTGGTCGCACGAATTCAGCGGCGCGGTGAATTATCTTCCGACTTGTGTTACCGAGGCGAAATATATGATCAACCTCGCAAATTTAAAAGGACACAGCTACGGGATCACGCTTTGCGGCAAAAATCACTTCGGCTCGTTTATAAACGGAAACACTATGCGCCCGCCCGAGGGAGCCAATCTGCATCAATGGCTGACGCGCAGCGAAATGGGAATTTACAGCCCGCTCGTGGATTTAATGGCGAACAAGCATCTCGGCGGCAAGACGGTTTTGTATATGCTCGACGCTATCATATGCGCGCCGTCGGAGGGCGCGTCAATTACGATCAGCAATTCAAAATGGCGGCAGGAGCCGTTTAACGGAGATTTTACCTCAAGCGTGTTCATGTCGCAGGATCCCGTCGCGATAGATTCGGTAGGCGCGGATTTTATCATCAACGAGCCTGCCGTTACGGATAACAACCCCTCCGCGCGCGATGTGTCAAACGAGAATTATCTGCACGAGGCGGGACTTGTTAAAAACGCGCCGTCGGGTACAATTTATACAGACAGCTTCGGGGAAACGACTACCAATCTGGGTGTGCATGAGCATTGGAACAACCCGACCGATAAGCAGTACAGCCGAAATCTCAGCAAGGACGAGGGAATAGAGCTTGTCATGGCGGAGTCCGTTAGCGAAAATGCAACGACGGAGTATACCACAGACGGCGAAACGGTGACGATTTCGGGTGTCGGCGACAGCGCAAGGCTGATTATTGCCGAATACAACGAGGACGGAAGGCTTGTCGGTTGCAAAATGTACAAACCCGAAAACGGCGTAATAACAGCGCCCGACACGTCCGGCGCCGTCAGCGTAAAGACGTTTTTGTGGAATATGGACACGCTCGAACCAATCAACGTTACAAAAACCGATACGGAGGAATATGTAAAAATGAATGTACAAATAGGTGACAAGACATTTACCGCCACGCTTGAGGACAACGCAGCAGTCGGCGAATTTATAGAAATGATGAAGGCATCGCCTATCACGATTGAGATGAGCGATTATTCGGGATTTGAAAAGGTAGGCTCTCTCGGCAGAAGCCTTACCGCGAGCAACAGTCAGATGACGACGGAAGCCGGCGACATCGTGCTTTACAGCGGCAACCAGATCGTCATGTTTTACGGTTCAAACACATGGAGCTACACAAAGCTCGGTCACATCGACGATCTGACGGGCTGGCGTGAGGCTCTCGGCAGCGGCGATATTACGGCTGTGTTCTCACTTGCCGAATAAAATAACGGAGAGATATTATGACAACAGAGGAATTTTTACAAAAAATGAGAAGCGGCGCGGTCGCGGTCGCGGGGTCGGATATACACATGATGATGCACGGACTCAGTCAGCGCGCGTTAAAAATAACGGCGCATCTTAACGGCTCTTATCACGAGCCGACGGAGCTTCGGAAGATTTTTTCGGAGCTTATCGGGAAAGAGGTTCACGAGAGCTTCGGACTTTTTCCGCCGTTCTACACCGACTGCGGACTTAATATAACTCTCGGCGAAAATGTGTTTATAAACTCCGGCTGCCGCTTTCAGGATTGGGGCGGCATACAGATAGGCGACGGAACGCTTATCGGTCACAGCGTCGTTATCGCCACGATAAACCATGGCTTAACGCCCGAAAAACGCCACGACAACATTCCCTCGCCTGTCACAATCGGCAAAAACGTGTGGATAGGCTCGAACGCGACAATTCTCCCCGGCGTTACAATAGGCGATAACGCGGTTGTCGCGGCCGGCGCAGTCGTTACGAAGGACGTTGACACAAACACCGTTGTCGGCGGCGTTCCGGCACGGGTTATAAAGGAAATCAAGTGACTGCAGACAAAAGCTCCCCACCGCGTATTTTCGGTGAGGAGCTTGTTTTTATTCGGTTTCGTTAAGATACCTAAGCGCCGAGTAAGCGTACGCCGCCGCGCCGCGGTAAAGAACCGAGTCGTCGAAGCGTACCTTTGGGTGGTGCTGACCGTAAATGTAGCCGTCGTTCGAGCTTCCGGCGACAAGGAACATACTCGCCGTCGGCACCTCATGACTCACAAACGCGAAATCTTCGCTGCCGCCGCCGGGCTTGCCGCCCGATATTACGGAAAGGTCTATCGCGCCGTCGCCGAACATTTCTTTCATATATTTAAGCACGTCCGCCGCGAGGTTGTCGTCTATCATCATGCACGGGCAGTAATCGTAAAACTCGACCTCCGTTTCGCACCGCAAAGCCGTACCTACGCCTTTAACGATTTCCTCCATGCGTTTTTTTATAAGCTCCCCTACCCTGTTGTCGGGGTCGGTCGTGCGTATCGTTCCCCACATTTCGGCTTTGTCGGGAATGACGTTTGAAGCCTGTCCCGCCTCAAAGCGGCCGGTCGTAAACACGCCGTAGTCATGACCGTCGATTTCGCGGCTGTTTATTTCCGCAAGCGCAAGGTGAATGTGTGCCGCCGCCGTTATCGGGTCAATCGTTTCGTGCGGCACCGAGCCGTGACCACCCTTGCCGCGAACCGTTATGTGGTACTGCTCGCACGACGCGGCTGAAATTCCGCCGCCCGATACCGCAATCATGCCCGTCGGGAGCGGCATACCTGCCATTACGTGGATCATAACCGCCGCGTCAACATGCGGATTTTCAAGCACGCCCGATTTAATCATGTCGGGTGAGCCTTGGAAAATTTCCTCGGCAGGCTGAAATTCGAGCTTGACAGTGCCGTTTAACTCGTCCTCGTGCGCCTTTAATATTTTCGCCGCGCCGAGAAGCATAGCTGTGTGCATATCGTGTCCGCAGCCGTGCATTTTGCCGTCCGTTTCGCTGCGGAAGTCAACGTCGGCTTCCTCGTAAATCGGCAGAGCGTCCATGTCGGCGCGGAGCAGAATTGTTTTGCCTTTTTTCTTGCCGCCGCACAGCGCGACAAGTCCGGCTTTGCCCGTTTCAACCGGCGCATAGCCATATTCGATAAGCTTTTCTTTGACAAATGGCTTTGTAAACGTCAAATCGAATCCCGTTTCGGGGTGACGGTGCAGCGCGCGGCGTATTTCACAAATTTCGGTTTGGAGCGCCGCCGCGTCGTTTAATATTTCATGAATATCCATTTTAGCCCTCCTCATTCAGACTTATGAAAATAATAATTTATAAAATCATTCTTCCTCAATATCGCAAGTCACGGTGACGTTTTCCGTTTGGAGATTGTCAATATTTTTGACCTTCATTCCGTATTTGCCGTGCGCCGTCACGTTTTTCATATACACGTTTTTAAAGCGGCTTTCCGGCAGACCGCAGAAGTATACCGCGTTTCCGGCGATTGTTTTTACGCTTATGTTTTCAAAATAAATCCCGTCCACAACGGGAGTACCGGCGTCGGTCGGCGCGGGAGTGTCCGCGTCAAAATCGCCGTCGCCGTAGAAGCCGTCGATATAGAGCGCGCCGCGGAACCATTTGGAGTCCTTAATTTCCGTATTGTTATTGACAAGCGTGCAGTTTTCGTAATGAATATTTTTTATGTACGCGCCGCGTCCGCGAATGGCTTTGACGCTCGCGATACTATGCGTATTCTCGAATTTGCAGTTCCTGACAAACACGTCTTTTACTCCGCCCGACATCTCGCTTCCGATTGCCGCGCCGAAGCCGCTTTTGAAAACGCAGTTTTCGATTATTACATTCTCCGACGGGATACCCACGCGCCTGCCCTCGGCGTCCCTGCCAGATTTTACCGCTATGCAGTCGTCCTGGCTCGCGATGAGCGAATCGCGGATAACAACGTCGCTGCATGAGTCAATGTCAATTCCGTCTCCGTTGTATATGCCCTTGTATTGATTGCCGTTTTCGTCGTATTTGGTGTGGATCTCTATATTTTCGAGCAACACGTTTTTGCAGTAGATAATATGCAGTCCCCACGACGGCGACTGGCGTATCGTAACGCCGCTTATGATGAGATTTTCGGTGTTGCGAATACATACCGCGCGTCCGCGTTTGCCCTTCCTTTCGGACATCTCCGCCGCGAACAGAGTCGCTCCGTTAGCGTCAATCACGCCTTCGCCCTCTATTGTGATATTTCTGAAAAAAGCGTTTGACGTGTTAAGAAGGCTCGCGTAGCAGAGCTGATCGAGTCCCTCGAAAGGATAGCCCATAACGGGAAAGTCTTTTATATCCGAACTGCCGAGCAGCCTCGCGCCCTTTTCAAGTCTGAGTGTCATATCGCTTTTGAGATACAGCGCACCCGTGACAAAGCAGCCCTCCGGAACGAGTACCGTTCCGCCCTTTTCGCACGTGTCTATCGCCGCTTGAATTTCCTTTGTATATACCGCTCCGTCAGGCTTTGCACCGAAATCCGTTATATTATGCACAGCCATAATTCTACCTCCGCAAAATCAATTTTGCTTATTATACCGCGAATTGTCATCCGTGTCAACGGTTTTAAACAGATTATCCGTCGTTCGGCTTTTGCCGAACATCGTAGTTTTGCGTTCATATCGGGACGTATCGTATTCACGCCGCAAAAGCTTGACATACGCGCGGCAGAGGTATACAATTATATGGCAGACACAAAGGAGAATTGACATGGAAAACAACAAGGATTTATTTGAAAATACACCGATAAACAAAGCCGTAATTTCATTGGTCGTGCCGACTGTAATAAGCCAGCTTATCACGGTCGTGTACAACATGGCTGACACGTTTTTCATCGGACAGATAGGCGACCCGAACCAGGTAGCTGCCGCGTCGCTGTGTATGCCGCTGTTCGTTCTGCTCACGGGTATGGCGAATCTTTTCGGCATAGGCGGCTCGAGCCTAATATCGCGCTCGCTCGGCGCGGGAAATAACGCCAAAGCGAAAAGAGCCTGCGCGTTCAGCGTGTGGACTGCGGGAGCGGCGGCGGTTCTGTACGGCGTTATCGTGTTTTTGCTCAAAGGCGCGATACTTCCGGCTGTCGGAGCAAACGCGGACACATACGAATTTTGCAGTCAATACATATTCTGGGCGATAACGATAGGTGCCGCGCCGACTGTATTAAACGCTGCACTCGCACATCTTGTAAGGTCGGAGGGCTACGCTAAACAGGCGAGCTTCGGCATGACAATGGGCGGAATATTAAACATTATCCTCGACCCGATTTTTATTTCCGTGTTCAGGCTCGAAATAACGGGAGCGGCGATTGCCACTATGCTATCAAACTTAACAGCTACAATTTATTTCATCGTACTGATTATAAAGAAACGCAATAGCACTGTACTTACTTTAAATCCGGCGCATTACACGCTCGGAATGAAAATCCCGTTCGAGGTGCTTATGGTCGGACTGCCTAGCAGCATTATGAACATAATGGGCGTATTCTCGAATATCTGCATGAACCGCCTTATGGTGTCGTACTGCAACGAAGCCGTCGCGGGCATAGGAATAGCTAAAAAGGTCGATATGCTGACATACGCCATCGCAACGGGAATGTCGCAGGGCGTTATACCGCTTATCGGCTACAATTATTCCGCGAAAAATTTCAAGCGAATGATGTCGGCTGTAAAGACGACGTTTGCCTACAGCCTCATTGTCGCGCTCGCGGGCACTGCGTTTTTGCTGCTGTGCGCGGGACCTGTCGTAAAGGCGTTCATAAACGACCCGCTTACCGTCGAATACGGCAGCACGTTCCAGCGCATCATCTGCGTCACGGGACCGTGTATTTCGGTGACAATGATCGTCATAACGCTTTTTCAGTCCGTCGGAAGAAAGGTCGCGCCGTTAATATTATCGCTTTTAAGGAAAGGCAGCCTCGACGTTCCGCTGATGTTTTTAATGAATCACCTTATCGGCGTAAACGGCATAGCCTGGGCAACGCCTATGGCTGATGTTACGGCAATGCTCACTGCTATATGCGTGTTTATACCGTTTTGGAAATCGCTGAAAAAGGAGCTTTAATTTACCACAGCGTTTTTTCACCGGTGCGCGGGTCAATATAGCAGTGCTTATCCGTTTTAATGTCCTTAAGTCCCGTATTGGACGGGTAAGTGTCATAGCCCCTGCTCTTGCACCACTGTTTCATCTCCGCGTCCTCCATTGCGGACTTTATCAAATGGTAGAGCAGCCAAATAATTCCTATAACTATAAACATTGTAAATTCCTCCCTGTGTTTTATTCTATAATTACATTATACGCGAAGCATAGTCCGTTAAACAGGACTGTGTTTTTTCAAATTCCACAAACATTCCACACTGTCAACATATTCCCCACACAATCGCGCCGTATAATAAAGCCGTAATCAAAAAGATTGCAAAATTATCGAAAGGAGCTGTTAAATATGAACGGCAAAATCAAAAAAATATGCGCGGCTGTATCGGCTGCGGCAATGATTGCGGCAATGGGTACGGTATTCGCGGCGGAGGACGAAACAACGGATTACGGTTACTTGAAGGGCAAGGCGAACCACTATGGCACGGGCGGCGAGCAAACGTTTGTTTATTCGCAGAAAACCGACACGGAGGACGATGCCGCAAGTGCTGATTACAGCTACAGACAGGGCAAGGCTCACAGAGGCGGCATGGATAAAGCCCGGTACGACAGTGAAGATCTCATTGAAGCGGGTATAATCGACCAAGCGACCGCCGACGCTATATCCGAATACGCAGCGAAAAAGCATGAGGATATAAGCACGATGTATGAGAATACGGCGGATATGACACCGGAGGAACGTCACGCGGCGTTTGAAGAAAGAAAAGCGGAGCGCAAGGACGGAGTTGATGAGCTTGTTGAAGCAGGTGTTATAACGGCGGAGCAGGCGGAAGCGATAAAGGCGTATAAAGCAGAAGCGTAAATTATGATTTATCTGTGTAAAACCCCTCCGTCGGCTCCGCCGACACCTCCCCTAATAGGGGAGGCTTACGATATGCGGCGCTCACCGTATGGCTCCCCTACTAGGGGAGCTGTCACACGTAGTGTGACTGAGGGGTTTATGCGGGCGAACACGGTTCGCCCCCTACGGAAACGGGCTGTCGGGGCGCCAGCCCCTACGGCGCACTATTTACAAATAGCGGGTGTAGGGGACGGCGCCCTCGACGTCCCGCATTACATTACACCGCCAAATCACAATTTATCCCACACATTGCAAATTCCGCCGTTTTATGATACAATACCCCCGAAAGGAGCGGTGACGATGGCGAAAATACTTATAGTTGACGACGAGCCGGACATACGCGCTCTTGTGCGGCGTTACGCCGAGCGCGAAGGATACGAGACAGCCGAAGCCGGAAACGGTATGGAGGCTGTCTCTATGTGCCGTGAAGCTGATTTTGACGTTATCATCATGGACGCGATGATGCCGGAGCTTGACGGCTTTTCCGCCTGCAAAGAGATCCGCGCGATGAAGGATATTCCCGTTATAATGCTCTCCGCGCGCGGCGAGGAATACGACAAACTGTTCGGCTTTGAAACAGGCGCGGACGATTATGTTGTAAAGCCGTTTTCGCCGCGTGAACTGATGGCGCGGGTTAAGGTCGTAATTTCGCGTCACGGCGGCGTTTCCTCGGATAAATCGGATAGGATAAAAGCGGGCAATATCGAAATTGACACGCTCGGCAGAATCGTGTATATAAACGGCGAAAAGACGGAGCTAACAGCGAAGGAGTACGATTTGCTTTTGTATCTTGTAAAAAACGAGGGCGTTGTACTGACGCGCGACCGCATTATGGACGCGGTATGGGGCTATGAGTATTATTCGGCGGACAGAACGGTTGACTGGCAGATAAAGCAGCTTCGCGCGCATTTGGGCGATTGCAGGGATTACATTGTTACCGTAAGAGGGGTGGGATATAAATTTGAAGCTCGACACTAAATCGATAGGTTTTAAGCTGTGGATATATTTTACCGCGTTCGCGGCGGTAATTCTCGCCGTTTTGTGGCTGCTGCAGACGGTGTTTTTGCAAAGCCTTTACAATTCCATGCAAAAACATCAGATAAGCAAAATCGCCGATGAAATCTACCGTGCGGAAAACACCGAATACGCGATAGACACTCTTGCGGCGGACAATTCGATATTGATATTGCTCACCGACGCGAACGGAAGCATCATATACAGCGCGGACGAATACAGCCCGTCATACAGGCCCGACGAGCGCGGACACGGCGGCGGTCAAAATCCGTACCGCGCGGGTGAAGCGCAGAACTGGCAGGAGCAGGAATACCGTCGTTTGCCCGAACATTACGGCGATTTTTTGGAAAGGCTCGGCTCAAATGACAGCGTATGCTATACGATCGAACGCGGTGACGGCGGCACGCTCGTTTACGGGCGGCGGCTTGCGGACGGGAATATTTTGTATATAAACACATCTCTCGGCGCGGTAGGCTCGGCTGTCGCGATACTGCGCGTGCAGCTTTGCGCCGTTACTTTTCTTGCGCTTTTAATCGGATTGTTTATTGCTATGTGGATAGCGAAGCGGTTTTCAAAGCCCGTTTCGGAGCTTTCCGAGCAGTCGCTCAAAATGGCTGACGGCGATTTTGACTTGAAATTCAACAAAGGCTTTTGCTCCGAAACCGACGAGCTTGCCTCATCTCTCGAATACGCCGCCGGTAAAATTGCCGAAACGGACAAGCTGCGCCGTGATTTACTCGCGAATGTGTCGCACGATCTGCGCACGCCTCTCACGATGATAAAGGGCTACGCGGAGCTTATACGCGACCTCGACGGAAGCGCGGACGCGGGAAATGACGCGGAAATTATCGTTCGGGAATCGGACAGGCTGTCGCTCTTGGTAAATGATATTCTCGATTATTCAAAGCTGCAGTCGGGCGCGGTGTCGTTTGAACTTGAACGCGTGGATCTGAGCGCTCTCGCGGAAAAAACAGCGGAGCAGTTTATGGAAATATGCAAATCGGACGGTGTTGAAATAGTTACGGAAATCGAACCGCAAAAATACGTCATGGTGGATGCGCGAAGATTGGAGCAGGTGCTTTATAATCTCATCTCAAACGCGGTCGCTCATGTCGGAGACGACAAGCACGTGTATGTTTCTGTCACGGAAAATAACGGATTTATTCGAACGGAGATACGCGACAACGGCAGCGGCATAAGTGCCGAAGATCTGCCGCATATTTGGGACAAATATTTCACATCGAAAAAACGCGGCGCAAACGGTTTGGGGTTGTCGATAGTAAAGGAAATACTGACCGCGCACAGCGCACACTTCGGCGTTGACAGTGAGGAGGGCAAGGGCAGCACGTTTTGGTTCGAGCTTGAGTATAAAAAATCCGCGGCTTTATAATATGACCAAACAAACGGAAACATTTTTGACAAAACGTGAGAAAAAATGATAAAATAGTTTATATTGCGGAATATACAAGCCGCAGACAAATATAAGGAGATGTATAAAAATGTCACTGTTTGATTTCTTTAAAAAGAACAAGGTCAGCAAAAGCGAGGGTGAACATTACGCACCCGCCGCAAATCCCGTGGATAATGACAGAATCGCAAAAGAGCAGCATGAGCTCGGCTTAAAATACGCCGCGGCGCAGAATATCCCCGCGGCGGTAAAATGCTTTGAAAAGGCTGCGGATCTGGGATACGCACCTTCGCAGGGCGTCCTTGCCGACGGATATATGCGCGGCGCGGGCGTGCCGCAAAATACCGCCAAGGCAATAGAGCTGTTCAAAAAAGCAGCCGCCGGAGGCTATGCGCAGGCGCAGTGTAATCTCGGGCTGTTTTACATTAACGGAACAGGCGTAAAACGCGATCTCAACGAGGCGCGCAGATTATTGCAATTGGCGGCGGATCAGGGATTCGTACCCGCGCAGATAAATTTAAAAACACTTATAAATACGATGAATGAGATGGAAAAGGAAGCCGGACCCAAACCGACGCCGCTGATACCGGAGGGGACCAACTCTATTGAATATATGCAGTTCAAAGGAGACGAGCGGATAGTTGATCTCGTGATCCCCGATTCCGTAAAAGTGATAGAGGGTATGGCGTTCGCCAATTGTCCGAATCTGAGAAGCGTCATTATACCCGGATGTGTGTCAGTCATCGGCGACTACGCTTTCGGCGGCTGCGAAAATCTGGAAAGCGTAACCATAAAGGACAACGGCGATTACGGCAAAATGGTGATTGACGAAAACGCGTTTTCCCACTGCACGTCGCTGAAAAATGTGCGGCTTTCCCACTCCGTCGGAAGAATAAATCGGTTCGCATTCTCGAACTGCAACTCGATCAAAGAGATCACAATTCCGAAAAGCGTGTACATGGTAGAACCGCGCACGTTCGACAATACCGCGCTTGATTTTGCGTTTGTCGGCTGCGTCGGAAATTACGGATATGTCCGCCTTAAGGAGGACGCGACTGTTTATTCGATCATGGGTACGGTCATTCACTGATATCTCTCTTCTGATCGGGCGTTCCATAGCAGTATGGACAGCGAAAATATTTTGAGTTGATTTTGAAACCGGACAAAACGCCGAATAATGCTGAATATACGTCATATTCGGTCGGTTTATGCACAAAAACGCGCATATGATAATTGGCAAATTTGGGATTGCATTTACCGCGATAATGTGGTATAATAAAATTTATGGTATATTGGCGCTTACCGCATAGCTCTCAACTAAAACGGTAATACCGACAACATAACTATTGATCACATAATAGCAAGGGAGGGTTCTGCGACCGTGAGCAGGCAAAACAACAACTCAAAAGACGTCCATACGTTTATAAACGAGTCGATGACGCAAAATTTTCTTAAACTCGCCATGGTAAACATAAAGACCGGCGAGTTTATGTTCGCGAAGCAGAGTATGGAGCTGCGCGACGAGGGTTACGAGGATATTACAAATATTTATACATATATAAAGAAACAGGTTGACGATAAAATGGTACTTTCCGAGTACGCAGCCGATTACCTGAAATACTCGGATCCCGAATACGTACAGAAAAGAGTGTTCTCGGGCGAAAAGCGCATTATACAAAGCTACAAGCGCAGGGCTGGCGATGATTTTCTGTGGGTAACGTTTTCCATTGTTGTGCCTGACGACTGCTCGGAGGACAATCCGTGGGTCGTGTTCAGCTGGCGCGAGGCGGATACCGATACAATAACTATGATTGACGCGCTCGTCACGCTATCCGTCACATATTATAAAATCCTCAGAATCAATGTGGAAAAAGACACGTTTGAGGTGATTAAGGCTGAACCCTCGGAGCATGAACACGCGCGCAGGCTCAATAAAATTTCGCATTGGTGGAAGCAATTTGCCGACGACGGCAACGTTTATGAGGAAGATTTGGATGTTTACAACGCTTTTACCGATATAGAAAAAATAAGGGATCACTTCCGCGAGTCTGACACGAGAATAAGCTGCCGTTACAGGCGCAGAAGAGGCGACAATTTCTTCTGGGCGCAGATGGAGCTTGTTCCGAGTATCGAGTACAGCGATAAAAATCCCGTTCTGATATTATACGTAAAAGACGTGCATGAAGAATACCTCGCGGAACAGTCAAGACATCAGCGGCTTGTGGATAACTTTAACCGTGACGCGCTCACAAAGCTTTATAACCGTCATAAATTCAACGAGGACATAGAAAATCTAAGAATGAGAAGCCCGAGAAAGCTGTCGTGTCTTTACATAGACGTGAACGGGCTGCACGAGGTCAACAATCACCTCGGACACCGCAAGGGCGATGATATGCTCTGCGCCGTCGCAGACGCGCTGAAGGAGTATTTCCCGAATGAGAGCAAGTACAGGATAGGCGGAGACGAATTTACGGTGCTGAGCGAAAATTTATCTAATGTGAACATCCGGAGTATTCTCTCCAATATACGCTCGGATTTGGGTAAGGATAATTACGAAATATCCGCGGGCGTGGAGTATTCCGATAAGAATATCGACGTGGACAGAATTGTCGGCTCGGCTGAACTCAAGATGCGCAAGGACAAGGAGCGTTATTATAAGAACGACGACAACAAGCGCAGAGAGCGCGCAATGAATGAAGAGCTTGAAAAAATGATTACGGAAAAGAACGACGCCGACTCGTTTATAGACGCGATTTCAACCGCCTACGCCGGAGTGTACCTCGTCGATTTGAAGGTGGATACGCCACGAAATATCTACATACCGCGCTACTTTAAGATGATTCTCAAAGAGGAAAACTTCTGCTACAGCGCCGCGCTGAAAGCGTACGCCGATAAGTTTGTAAAAAAGGAATATCACGAAAACTTTGACGAGGTAATAGATTACGATAATCTGATCGGCAAGCTCCGCAATGAAGGTGTGATTGAATTTAAATTCCAGAAGATAGATAACGAATATATGGTTCTTCGTATTCTGGAGCTTGAAAATACCGACGATGATAAATTTGAGACAATATGGATTTTTTCAAGAGTATAAAATATGTAAATCCAAAGCTGAAAACGGGCTGTCCGCAATGGTAGCCCGTTTGTTTGTGCAGAAACCGTCAAATCCGCCGCACGAAACTGAAACGACAATTTAATCACCCCATCAGTTCCTCCGTAAGCCGTATTATTTCCGGCGCAATTTTTTCTCGCTGCTTTTTTGCAATTTTACTGTAAATCGGATACGCGGCGATTACTCCGGCAATGCCGATTACACCTATGACGATGCCGAGTATAAACAAATCCGTCCATACCATTGTACAGCACATTCCCACGCCGAGAAGCAGCGTGCCGGCTATACCGATAATCAGGGAAATTACCGTCGCGCCGCGCGTTGCACCCGCGTCAAGACGGCGCAGCTTTTCCATTGTATCGTCCTCATTTTTCTTCGGCTCATATTTCTCACGTATTCTCTTTATCTCCTCCCGCTGCTCTGCGGAATAGGTGTAATTAAATTCATTGTTTTCGTTCATTTTAAACCTCTCCTCTCTTTATTCTCACGGTAAATGTGCTTCCCTTGCCGACCTCGCTTTTTACGGCTACCTCCGCGCCGACAATATCAATTACTTGTCTTACAAGCGCAAGTCCCAGACCGTTGCCCTGCGCGGCGTGAGAGGTGTCGCCCTGATAGAATTTTTCAAATATGTGCCTGCCTGTTTCGGGGGATATGCCGCAGCCTGTGTCGCTGACTTTGACAACGGCAAATTCTCCGTCCGTTTTAAGGGACAGCGACACGGTTCCCTTCGGCTCCGTAAATTTCAAAGCGTTGGAAAACAGATTGTTCCATACAAGCGTTAAAAGCTCCGCGTCGGATTTGATAAATACCTCCTCCTCAATATCCGTCTCGATTTCAATATCCTTCTTTTCCCATGTGCTTTCAAAATTCAAAAGACACTCGCATAGCTGCTCGCCGAGGTTATATGTTTGCTTATCGGGATATATCCGCTGATTTTCCAGTCTGTTTAATTTAAGTATATTTGTAATAAGATCGGCAAGTCTGCGAGAGGAATCCGTTATTGCTTTTGCATACTCTATTCGATTTTCCTCACTAAGTCCCGGCTGCTGAAGCATTGTGCCGTAATTCTGCATAACGGCAAGCGGCGTTTTAAGCTCGTGCGATACATTGGCGATAAAGTCCGTCCGGAGCGTCTCAACACCGGATAATTCCTCCGCCATTTTATTGAAGCACCTGATTATTTCGTCAAAATCTCCCGCGGCTTCAAATATGTCGGATTCTTCAATTCGCACGGTAAAGTCGCCCTCCGTTATACGCTGCGCCGCCTCGGTTATCCGCTTTACGGGACGCTCGACCATAAATTTCCGTCTTACAACGTCTATCGCCGTGCATATCGCGCTTAATAATATTACGTTCAAAAGCGTCAGTATTGCCGCCTGCCGTGTGTTTTCCTCGGTAAGCACGAATCCCGCCGACTGACGCAGCATTTCCGTAAACAGCGTTATACAGCAGGTTATTATAAATGCCATAAGCAGGAAAAATATTATATACGTCCTTATCGACAGCAATACCCGTTTCATTTTAACACCGCCTTATATCCAAGACCGTGAACCGTGACGATCTGAAATTCATCACATTCGAAAAATTTATCTCTTAATTTTGTCATATACACGTCGACTGCTCTCGGCAGCGTACCCGATTCCGCGTCCCAAAATTCGTCCATAAGCTGCGTTCGGGTAAACGTCTTTTTCGGGTACGACAGCAGCTTGTATAAAATATTAAATTCGCGCTTTGTCAGGGATATTTCTTTTCCGTTGAGCGTTACCGAATGTTCGTCGGCGTCCATTATCAGCTTTCCTATCTCAAGGCGGTGACTGCTTGCGATTTTAGAGCGGCGCAAAAGCGCGCCTATCCGAAGAAAAAGCTCATCGAGGTCAATCGGCTTTACCATGTAATCGTCAATGCCTATTCTGTAACCGCGCTGCTTTGATGCGAAATCGTCACACGCCGTCATAAACAGAATGGGAATATCCTCGTTCAGTTCCCGAACGGTTTTCGCAAATTCAAAGCCGTCAGTTCCGCTCATCATAATGTCGGATATGATTAAATCAAACGAATTTCCGTACATAGCGTCATATGCCTCATCAGCGCCCGGACACCCTATGGCTTCATAGCCGTTTCCGCCAAGGAATGTGCAGACCGTTTTATTTAAGTCCGCATCGTCCTCGACAACCAAAATTTTAAACATGGCGCACCTCCTTTTTGTTTTATTGTAGCATGGAGATGTTAAAGTTTTGTTAAAGTTTTGATGAAATTTGAATTTTTTTCATCACTGCGCCTCCTTTACTTCAAACCCTTTATAATCGGTATCAGGCAAATCAGAAGGATTATTCCGATCATACCGACTATAATTCCCGGAACCATCATTTCAAACGCCGTTACCATGCACATACCCACTCCGAAAACCGCAGTCGCGAATATGCCGTAGAGCGTTGTCGCGATTGCTTTCGCGTTAAAGACGATCATCGGCTTACCGCTCATTTTGCGGCGCACAAGAGCCATAGCAAGTAAAATGACGATCCCGACCGCTCCGATAACAATTCCCTCCTTGAGCAAATTCCACTCCGGCAGCAGCGCCATGCACATACCGAGCGCAAACATTATTCCGCCGACCACGCTCATAATAAGTGTTACAAAATCTTTCTTTTTCATAACTAAAACCTCCGTTTTTAATTTTTTTGTTGACTGTATTCTACTTCACGATTGTTTGAAAAGTTTTTGAGTTTTGTTTAAGTTTTGTTAAAAATTATTATTCCGCCGACCAGCGTGTACTGCTCCGAAATATGCCGCAGCAATGCGCCGTCACCCTGCGAAAGGCGGCTTATTATTAGGCGTACTATTACCGCACATCGCACGATCGCTGCACGAGCATCGAAGGTGCGACAAACTCGCACGAAGCCCAAATCGACAGTGAGCCGTCGTGAGCGCATTTTTATTAGGCGTACTACTGCACATCGCGTTTCACGCGAACGCCGCAAGCTAACGGCAGCAAGGCTGCCTACATTTTTGCTTCGCAAAAATTGTACACTTCGGCTTGCTCCGTGTACGCATGCAGCTGACTGCGGCTTCGCCGCGAAAGCTGCAGGAGCCGAGCGACGGTTTCGTGTGAAAAAGGAGGCGCAACGGAGCGTTTGAGCGCTGACTTTTATGCAAATAAAAAGTCGGCGCGAACGCTGCAAGCGCACCGCAGGTGCGCCAAAACCGCACGAAGCCCAAAGCGACAGCGAGCCGTCGTGAGCGCGCTTGCAAGCGAACAGGCGAGCCGAGCGACGGCTTCGCGCGGGAAAGGAGCAGTACGCGACATAAAAAAGAAGTCTTTGTAAGACAAAGACTTCGTAAAACTGTCGCGTACTGCGACGTGGTACGCCCGAAGGGACTTGAACCCCCGACCTTTCGGTTCGTAGCCGAACGCTCTATCCAGCTGAGCTACGAGCGCATATGATTTTCGCTTCCGAAAATCACTTCAAATATATTACCACACAGCACCCCGATTGTCAAGAGTTTTTTGACAAAAATGCGGCTTTGTGGTAAAATTATTATGGGGTGAATAATATGAGATTCGTATGGTACTACGACTTCCCGATAGGTAAAATCGCGATAGCGAGCGAGGGCGAATACATAACGGACATAACTTTCGATTACGCCGACGGTGTCGAGCATGAAACAGCGGAAACTGCGGCGTGCGCGAAAGAGCTTTGGGAATACTTCGACGGCGAACGCAGAAAATTTGACATCAAAATAAAATACGGCGGCACATCGTTTACCCGCGCGGTGCTTGAAGCCACCATGAAAATACCGTACGGCGAAACGCGCTCCTACGGCGACGTAGCGCGCATGGTCCACAATCCGCGCGCAGCAAGGGCGGTCGGCAACGCGATACACCGAAACCGCCTGCTTATCGTTATCCCCTGCCACCGAATCATACAGGGCGACGGCTCGCTCGGCGGCTACGCGGGACGCGAGGATATTAAGCGCCGTCTGTTAAGTCTTGAAAAACACAATATCTGACTGTATCAAAACGGGGACGCTAAAATTTTAGTGTCCCCGTTTTTTAGCGTCCCCGATTAATACGTTTCCACAATCTCGTCTCTGTTTCTGTACTCCGTATGACGCGGCGACGGCTCACAGCCGTTGGCAATACCGCCCATCGGCAGCAGCGCGATAAGCTCGTACTTCGCCGTATCGGGGAAAAGTTCCTTCACCTTATTCACGTCAAAATGTCCTATCCACGTTGAGCCGTAGCCCAAATCGTGTATCGCAAGCATCATGTGTGTTGCGACGATCGGCGCGTCCACATCGGCGAAATTCTTGCCGTCGTACTGTCTCACCCACGCGGCTGACGGGTCGGCTCCTATCATAAATATTACCTTCGCTGGAGCGATAAACTGCATTTTTGTACAGCTTACAAGCTTTTGACGCGCTTCCTCACTCTCGAAAGCCCATATTTTGAACGGCTGATTGTTCACCGCCGTCGGCGCGCAAACGCCCGCTTCAATTATTTTTTCAATATCTTCCTTCGATATATCCGCGCCTTCAAGCATACGCGCCGAATATCTGTCCTTCGCAAGCTGCAGAAAATCTCTCATTGCGTAAACCTCCTTAATAAATCGTAATCGGCGTGCCTTCCTTAACGGTTCGCAGCACTTTTACCATATATTCCTCATCTATGGCGATACAGCCGGCTGTCGTCTGTTTCTCATCTGTTCTGCAATGCAGGAACAGCGCGCTTCCGGCGTGCGGCGTGCGGGAAATATTGTAACCTATATCCAAAAGGTAATTGTAATACCCCGCATAATCTATAAGATGCTCGTCATTGTCCGAGGTCGGCTTATCGGCATACACGAGCGTGTTGTAATTCTCGCTGCCGCTGTCGCCGCACCAGTACATGTCAGCCGTAATTTTCGTGTACGGCACACGACTTTCGGGGTCGTCCTTAATGCCGTACGCGCGTCTCGTAATGTAAGTGCCGAGCGGTGTTTTATTATCCCCTTCAGCAGTCTTGCCCGTACCGTTCGCGCCTATTATGCCACCGCACGAAAACAGCGTTTCGTACCGTCTGTTACACGCCAGATACACCGTAAGGCGGCAGGTGTGACTTTCATTGTCACACCTTACGCCTATTCTGTATTGTCCCTCGTATTCGGCGGGCAATACGCCGCCGAATACAAGTTTTCCATATAAATTTTGCTCTTCCTTGATGCTCATAATTATTGTTATTCAGTCTTTAACTGCTCCGACTTTGGTTCGCACAGCGGTTTGGGATTTGACATGCTGTCCCAGATAAACGCTTTCACGAACGACGCGCCTTCCGTATTAAGCTTCATATCCTTTACCTGTGCGTCTGACGCTTCAATCTTCTCGAACGAAACGGCTATCAGTTTGCCGTCAGCCGAATATGATGCCACTATGAGCAGCGCCTTATCCGCGTTTGTAACGCTGACCTTAACGCCTGTTTCCGTCTTTTCTATACCGTTTACGGCGTATGCAGCAGTAGGATCTGATGTCGGTTCTGCGGTCGGTATTGCTGTCGGCTCTACTGTCGGGCTTGCCGTAGGTTCGTCTGTCGGATTTGCCGTTGGGGTCGCCGTAGGTTCATCTGTCGGACTTGCTGTCGGGGTCGCCGTAGGTTCATCTGTCGGACTTGCTGTCGGGGTCGCCGTAGGTTCGTCTGTAGGACTTACTGTCGGGGTTGCCGTAGGTTCGTCTGTCGGGCTTACTGTCGGGGTCGCTGTCGGCGTTGCTGTCGGTTCTGTCGGGGTTACCGTCGGCGTTGCTGTCGGTGTCGGAGTGGGCTCAGGCTCTGCCTCACCCGTTTTAAACGAAACCGGATTGCCCGTCGTTACTGTAGCACCCGCCATACCGACTGCCTGATACATGTATTCCGTATTGGGTTTCAGTCCGTCTACCGCGAGCGTATAATCATGCTCACCGGCTGTACTGAACACAATCGGGCTCTTATCGCCGTATCTTGTTATATTTTCATTGCTGTTCTTTTCCCAAATCAGGAACATACCCACCGCGTTCGGCGTTATCGCATCGCCGTAGGTCGTTATTTTGATATGACCGTTAAGCGTCGCGCCCGTAGCAGTAACGTTTGTCGCGGGCTTTGTCGTGTACTCGTAATCGGGAGCCTGTTCGTCCGTAACCGTTACCGTCGCGTTATTCGTCGTCGTAACCGTCTTTTCCGTCTCCAGCGGGTCGGGGTGCGCAAATGTCGCCGTAACCGTAATCGTCACGTTTCCGGCCGCGGCATTGCCCTTCACCGTTGCCGACGCGCCGCCCTGCGCAGGGGTTACGGTAACCGCTCCGTCCTGCGGCGCCGTCCATTCAGCGCTTTGCAAAACGTAGCTGTCATCGGATTTCGCAAGCGAAATTGTCTTAGGCTCATCACTCTGCTTAATATATACCTGAGTGGGATCCAATCTGAAACCTATCTGAGTTTTATACGGAATTTCAGCCACAGCCGACGAGCCTTCTATATGTAGATACAGCACGCCGCTGCCTGTATTGAGCGCGTCGTCGTCGATATTGACCTTCTCCTTACCGCTCATTCCTTCCGTTATCTCAATTATATCGCTTTCGGGATCTTCCATCTGAGCGTCGCGGAAGAACTGAATTTTATCGCCGACCTTGAGGTTCACGTTGTCAACGTTTACACGCGCGTAATCGCCGATACTGTCATAGTCCGCCGGAAGGTTGTAAATCTCCGCTTCCGCCTTGCGCGTATTGGTGTTAAACGTTATCTGCGATTTGCCTCTCACGCTCGCGTAGTTATCGTCCGTCGGGTCAAATTCCCATTCGTAATCCTTGTTTTCCTCGACGAGAACCGAACCTGCGGCAACGGTATCATGCAGAAGCCACCGCACCGCGCCGTCAAGAGGCTCACCATTCAAGTCTGTAAACGACGGGGTAAGCGTCGAATCGATGAGGTGTCCGCCCTTGTCAACATTGCTTGCCGTCACGCTGCCCTCGGGCGTTGCCTGGAGAATGGTCAACGTTGTTGTCTCCACATTACCCGCGTAGGTTTGCGCGCTGTCGCCGGACACTGTTGCTGTCGCGCGGACTTCATATGTACCCGCGTCCTTCGGTGCGGCGCGCGTCCACTCCGTCTCTATCGACCGCTCGGAGTGAAGCGCTATATCCGTTTTCGCGTACTCAATCGTAATCTCCGTACCCTGCACGGTCGATGAGGCAGTTATGGCGTGCGAATTTCCGTCGTATGTCACTTCTTTATTCGTCTCGTCAAACGTAATCGGCACGGGATCCTTATCGCCCGCCGTCACGTATGCGGTGCCGCTTATCGTGTTGTAGTTCTTGTTATCGGTCGGCACAAACTCCCATTCATACGACTGCTTGCCTTCTGTAAGCGGTGTCTGGGGCGCCTTCCAGTGCAGGTCGCCTTCTACCTTCATGGACGCGTTATTCTCGTTCACAAACGCACCCTCGGGCTTTACGCTTGAAAGCGTGTTGCCGGCCTTGCCGTTCTGAGCGGTCACTTCGCCCTCAGCCTTCGGATTTGCCTTTACAACCTCGAGAGTACCAAGCGCGTCGTCCGTTACCGAGTAGTTATATCCATCGACCTGCGGCGTGGACGCTTTTACGGTATAACTGCCAACGGGAGCGCTCTCCGTTGTGCCGTCAACGCCTTCGGCATTCTTCGCCGTCAGATTTGCCTTTACGCTCGTAATCGTGTCCGTTTCCAAAAGTCCGCCGTTTGCGGGCTGACCTGTTGCCGCCGCCCGATAACTGTTCGCGGTGAACACGTGCGTTTTGCCGTACGGTTTTGTTATCTTATTGCCCTCAGCCGCCAATTCAAGCTTAATCGGACGCTGAGACGATATGTAACCCGTCGTATGATACGTTAAAAGGTCATCGCCGAGCGTATAGTTCGACGCGTCCTCTCCCTCGAGTGCGTCCTTGCCGTTCACTGTTATGGTTACGTTCTTCGGGTAGTTCGGATCATAGTTGGACGCGACAAAGGTCGCCTTGGAAACCGCTTCCTTCTTAATCTTAACATCGTCGGAAGCGCTTACCTTATTCTTAAACTTAACCTTTGCAGGGTCAATTTCGGCATTTGTTGTGCCGTCGTACGTCTTGCCCACAACGCTGCCCGAAAAGTCCGCCTGGAGCGTGCGCGGCGCTATTGTCAAAATAACGTTCGCGATACCCTCTGAATATGTTGAGCCTTCCGGGTATGTAGCATGAACCTTATATATTCCTGCTTCCGTCGGAGCGTCGTCTGTATACTCTTCAAAATTTTCATCATCCGCGAAATCCGTATCGTCTGCAGTTGTCTTTTTATATTTTATCGTCAAATAACTTTCCGGTATCGAGTTGCCGCCTCTGTCCCATGTAAAGTCCGAAACCTTCAATGGCTGAGCCGTTCCGTTATACGTCTTTTGAGCGCGGGAGTCGCTTTTCAGTCTGAGATTTGTCGCTGTCAGCGCGGAAATCACTACGGACACGCTTTCCGGCTTCGGCTCTTCATAGTTTTCCTTATCCTCAGGCACAAATTTATACTCTTTTGTAACAGTACCCACCATATCCGCTGTTATATCCTCATTTTCGTTGACCCACTGCAGCGAGCCTTCAACCTCCAAATGTGAATTTGGATTGATATACGTACCCGACAGCTTTGACGCGAAAAGCTTTGTGCCGCTCGCCGATACCTTTATGCCGGATGCTTTAATGATGTTGTTTTTTCTGGGCGTAGCCTTTGTAACGGTTATGCCCTTGCCTTCGAGTTCCTCTTTAATCTCGACATCGTAATTTGCCGCATCGCTCGCCGTCTCAACACCCGTGTAAGGATATTCGCCCTCTTGAACCGTTGCATCCTTGCTCATGCCCTCGCTTTTAACGGTTATGCCGAGCTCCGCTGCCGTCTTGTTTTCCTCAAGCACAGCTTCCTGATCACTGTCGTACACTGTACACATAATGTCCGCCGCGTTGAGTTCCGTTCCGTACTCCTTCGTCTTATCCTGCGGCTCGACATAGACTTTCTTTTTTGAAATGTCAATCGTTAGGCTGCAGGTATTCCAAATCATAATACTACTGTTATAGCAGCGCGTCTGTATTTCCGCCGTATGTGTGCCGACAGTAAGTCCCTTTTTCGGCGTGATGACTAATTCCGCGTAGTTGTGCCATGTTTCACTGTATTCGGATTGCGCGTAATCTACGTCAGCTTGGGACGGTATGTAGAAGCTTGTGCTGCTTCCGTCATCGATAAGTCCGCCCTGACTGTACTTCTTTTGCGCATTCTCTTCGGTGTTTACGTTTCGCAGCTTTAAGCTGAAGGTGTCACTGTTCGACGTTACCTGAACGTACTCGCGCACGTTACCCTTATTTACAATGCGCAGTGTAAGCGGCTCCGCCGTCGCTGTCGGATTGTACTCGACAGGTTTGGGAGTTCCTTCGCCGCCCGCAAGCTCGTTAAACGACGCGGGCGCGGGCGTAGCTTCAGGCGCCGCCGTCGGGAATGCGGTTTGTGCTTTATCCGTTTCAATCTCATACGCGTACGACGTCGGCTCCTTGAGTATAGCTTGGAGCGTTATCTTGTTGTCGTACGGATTCTCGTCCTCAAAGTTTTCCTTACCGTCGTCGGGAAGGTAGTTGCCTATCGGGTCGCTGAGTGCTTCAGGTTCACTTCCTTCCGCTCCCGCTTTTGTTACGACTCTCCAGCCCGTTACTACCTTTTTCACTCCCTCACCTTTAACATCGGTGCTGTCAGCCTTCGGTGCGATAACAGCCGGCAAGTCGTCGACCGCCGCAAGCTCTTCTATCTTTTCCTGCGCTTCCTTCTCCATAGGACATCTAAGCTTATAGCCTTCGTCTTTGTCCGTTTTGCTTAGCGTGTATGTAACGTGTATCAGCTTTATTTTTTGGGTGCTGACCGTTTGTTTTCCCTCTGGTTGGGGCGATTGAAGGGTGGGTTTTTCTGTAAACTTATTCAGATTTACCGTGTATTCACCAACCTGATACTCTACATCTTCGTCCGCATGAAACAGGCTGTCTTCCATACCGTCCGCTTTTCCTATATGCCAGCCGTGATAGCGGTGCGTGCCGCCATTAATCTCATCATCGACCAAACCCGTAATATCGTTTTTGGGAACGATTGTCGCCTCAGGGTGCGGCGATGTGCTCGGGCCGTGCTGCGGACGCGAGATTTCAATCTGATAGTAACTGCCGTCAATTTCATATGATCTTGTTTCCTCGTCGTAAGCGTTTGAATGGTCTATTTTTGTGTTAAATTCCGCCCACAGCATATTCTTCGGCAACTCTTCCGCGTTTCCAAAAATGCTGTACGTCTGCGGGTGCGCTCTGAATCTGAGCGAGGTTAATCTGATCGGGTCTTCCTCCGCCGCCGTGTTTATCAGGCTCATCGGCAGAATTGATATAATCATCGCTATTGCCGCGATGAATGCGATAATTTTTTTTGTTTTCATAAAAGTTCCTCCTAATTCTGTTACTCAAACATATCCGCGCATTTTGCGAGATTGTCGATTATCTTGATATGCTGCGGGCATACGCGCTCGCACTGTCCGCACCTTACGCAGTCGGACGCGCGTCTGTACTCGGGCGCGGCTTGTGCGTAGTCCTTTGCCGCCTCGTCATTGTGACCGCCGAGACGCTTGTTCGCCGCCGCGAAAATGTCGGGTATCGCTATTTTCTTCGGACAGCCGCCCGTACAGTAGTGACACGCCGTACACGGGATAGCCGACAATTTGTCCAAAATTTTCTGCGCCTCGCGTATTATAGCCTGTTCCTCATCGTTAAGCGGTTTAAAGTCCTTCATGTACGACAAATTGTCGCGCATCTGCTCCGTGTTTGACATTCCCGACAGCACCGTCAAAATGCCGTCGAGCGACGCGACGAAGCGTATCGCCCACGACGCGTACGACGCGTCGGGGTTGTAGTCCTTAAACAGCTTTTTTATCTCCTCCGGCGGGTCGGCGAGAGTGCCGCCCTTTACAGGTTCCATTACGACTATCGAAACGCCGTGAGCGCGCGCCGTTTCGTAGTTTGCGCGGGACATTACCTTAGGATTTTCCCAGTCCGCGTAGTTGAGCTGGAGCTGTACAAAATCCACCTCGGGGTGTTCGTTCAGCACGCTGTCAAGCACCTCCGGCGAATCGTGGAACGAAAATCCCACGTGCTTTATAAGTCCCTTTTCCTTCTGCTCCTTCACAAAGTCCCAAATACCGTAGCTGTCAAACGTCGCGCGGTTCTTCGCCGAAACGGCGTGGAGCAGGTAGTAGTCGAAATAGCCTGCCCCCGTGCGCTCGAGGCTTGTGAAAAACTGCTGCTTTGCGCTCGCCTCGTCGTGCGACATCATGTTCACGTTCAGCTTTGTCGCGAGCGTGTATGAGTCGCGCGGGTGTCTGTCAACAAGCGCGATTTTTGTGTCTGCTTCCGATGTTCCGTATACGTACGCGGTATCGAAATATGTAAATCCCGCGTCAAGGAACATATCCACCATTTCCTTTGTCTGTTCAATGTCCGTTACGTCGTCCTTTTTGGGCAGGCGCATAAGTCCGAAGCCGAGCTTCGGAGTGTCCTTTCCGAAATAATCCGACAATTTTATCAACCCCTTTGCAATATTACGGTCGTCCGCCTTACTTCAATATCTGTCTCAATGTGTCCGTAAGCTTGCCGATGTTAATCGGCTTCGCTATATGCTCGTTCATACCGTTTTTGAAGGCTTCCTCGCGGTCGTCGTCAAACGCGTTCGCCGTCATTGCCACAATCGGTATGTCCGCAAGCTCTTTGTTGTCGAGAGCGCGTATCGCGCGCGTTGCCTCGTAGCCGTTCATTATCGGCATTTGTATATCCATAAGCACAGCGTCATAGTAGCCGGGCTTTGAATTCTTGACCTTATCCACGGCGACGCTGCCATCTACGGCAGTTTCAACCGTGAAGCCGCTCTCCGCGAGTATTTCCTCCGCTATTTCGCGGTTTAACGCGTTGTCTTCAACGAGGAGCAGACGCTTGCCCTTGAGATCCTCGAGCGTCGGTATAACGGGTTCATCGTCCGTGTTCTTGTCGCCCTTGCCGAGCGCCGCTATAAGCGTGTCGCGCAGCTCCGACATAAACAGCGGCTTGTTGCACATCGCCGTCACGTTCACGTCGCCCATTTCGTCCTTAACGACGTTGAGGTCGTACGCCGTCAGTATTATGATAGGCACCGTGTCGCCGACTATCGCGCGTATCTGTCTCGCGACTTCGAGTCCGCCCAGATCCGGCAGCGCCCAGTCTATGATGTACACATAAAACTCGTCGCCCATTTCGACCGCCTGTTTCGCGCGAAGCACCGCTTCCTTGCCGCGCAGCGACCACTCCGAGCGCATACCGATACGCATAAGCATTTTCGCGACGCTGTCGCACGTCGTGAAGCTGTCGTCAACGACGAGCGCGCGCAG